>CAZTFJ010000047.1:0-11697 GCA_964612255.1 uncultured Rikenellaceae bacterium
TTTGGGGTTGCTATACAAACTCGATTTTGGGGCTCAGCAAGCGGGTGGTAAGGTGCACATAATTATTGGCAATCATGAGGCCATGAACCTAAAGGGCGATGTTAGGTATGTAAAGCAGCGCTACCTCGATTTTTGTTCAAATCTAGGTGTTGACTATAGCGCGCTGTTTAGCAACAATTCCGAGATAGGAAGGTGGCTAAGAACAAAGAATACCATTATAAAAATTGGGCGCAATTTAATTGTGCATGGCGGAATAAGCGCTGAATTTATTGAAGAGGGTCTATTGGCTCAGGATGTAAATTCCATCGTGCAGCGCGATCTGGGTAAACAAAAAGATGAGCTTAGCGAAAAGTCAAAGTTTATCTTTGGTTCGCTTGGTCCTCATTGGTTTAGGGGGTTGGTGAATGTTGGCGAGAAGCGAACGCCTGTTTTTGCCAAGGATATGCCAAAAACTCTTAGCTATTTTGATGTTGATAGGGTTATTGTTGGGCATTGCAAGTACGATAATGTTTATAATTATCGTAACCAAATGGTTATTGGAATTGATGTTAACCATTCGGAAAATAGGAGTGAGCGCAAAGCACGGGCCTTGCTTATGACCAAAAATAAAAACGGTATTTCTATTGTTAGGGTAAACGATGCAGGCCAGTTTGAGCAGATAACAGATGGTAATCCCAAAGAATAGTTTGGAAATTTCTGTTGCCTTTGTTAAGCAATAGCTTTGGTGATAAGCAGGTTTGTTCTTGTCTGCAGGTATACAGTTAGTTTGGTTAAACTTATACAGCTTTATAAATCAGTTTTCTTCTTTTCTGTAACAGATGCTGCTGTATTCATTACAGAGTTAATACCCAAAATTGCTCCGAATTGTGGCTAGTATTCCAAACCAATTTGTTGCCTAATGCTATCCAATGTTTGGTGTAACAGCAAGCTTTTGCTTAATGGGAACTCTGCCGATTGTATTTCCCCTCTGTTTAAGCAGTTGACTACTTCCTCTATCTCGTATTGGTAGCCAATTCCGTTTTCATCGAAAGCGAAGCGTTCTTTATTACCATCAATAACAACATCAAAGGTAGTGGGCTCATGCCATTTGTTGTGCATCCGAACATAGCCTTTGCTTCCTGCAATTAGCGCTTCGGTTGGCGCATTTACCATAAACGATGACGATAAGCTGGCTGTTATCCCTTGCTGGTTGTATTTTAAAATGATACTACAATTCTCGTCTACTCCAGTTTTACCAATAACTGCCGAAGCTAAAATCTCATTGGGTTTGCCAGCCATTTCCAATGCAAAGAAAACGGGATAAATACCAATATCAAGTAGTGACCCACCTCCCAAACTTTTGTTAAATAGTCGTTTGCTATTATTGTATTCGGCTTTAAAGCAGAAGTTTGCCTGTATGTATTTTACCTCTCCAATCTTTCCTTGCTTTACAAAGTTGTAACATTGGCGAAACGAAGGAATAAATTTGGTCCAAAGCGCTTCCATTAAAAAAACGTTTTTTGCCAAGGCAACCTCTGTAAGTTTTTGTATTTGTAATGAGTTCAACCCCATTGGTTTTTCGCACAGAACGTGTTTCCCTTTTTGCAGGCATAGCAAGGCGTGCTCATAGTGAAATGTATGGGGCGAGGCAATGTAAACAACATCAACATTTTCATCATTAGCCAAGTCGATGTATGATCCATAAGCAACCCGCGCATTGTGCCTACCAGCAAATTCATTGGCCTTTTCAATACTTCTCGATGCAACGGCATAAAGCGTTGTTCCATAAACCAGCTTAAGATCCGATGCAAACTTTTCGGCAATTTTGCCGGGAGCAATTATTCCCCAGTTCCATATTTTAGACATTCCTATTATCTTTACTGCACAAAATCTTAAAATACAAATATAAGATTGTTTAGGGGATAACATAGCTTATTATATTAAACCCTTCGAATAATATAAAGTCCAAATTATCTGAATTTAACTAGCAATTATTACATAATCAAACCCTTATTTTATGAGACGTTTTTTATTATCAGCCCTGCTGGTTTCCTTTGTTACTGTTTTTACATTTGCACAGAACGAGCCCGTAACTAAGGCAAACTACGAGTTGGCTTCGCGGTTTTCGCCAAACCGATTAAGAAATATGGTGTTTAGCACATCTGTTGATGCTCATTGGCTAAAGAATAGCAACCGTTTTTGGTATACCTACGAAACATCCGATGGTACCAACTATTACATTGTTGATCCGGCCAAAAAATCAAAAAGTTTGATGTTCGATAACGTGAAGATGGCAGCCGATATCTCCAGGTTAACTCTCGACCCATTCGATGCTCAGAATATCCCCATAAAAAACCTTAAGTTTCTTGATAACGAGGATAAGATTCAGTTCGAGATTAAAAGTAAACTCGTTGATGAGGAGGAGGATGACGAGGAGAACGATATGACAGAGAAGAAAGATAAGAAGAAGAAAAAGAAGGGTAAGCCCGATAAAAAAACGTGGTACTTTCAGTACAATATCAAAACGGGCAAGCTGGTAATGCTCAACGATTACGAGAAGCCAAAAGATAGGCCAAGGTGGGCCAACATTTCCCCCGATGGCGAAAAAGTGGTGTTCTCTCGTAACCACAACCTGTTCTGGATGGATAAAGAGAGCTACGAAAAGGCTCTTGAGGATGAGAAAGACTCAACCATTGTTGAACATCAGCTAACCTGGGATGGTGAAGAGGATTATAGCTATGGCTCTAGCTGGCGAGGTGAGGATAATGTGGAAAAGGAGAAAAACAAAGACGACCGTAAGAGCGCTTGGGCTATTTGGTCGCCCGATTCAAAAATGATTGTACTTACCCGCGCCGATATGCGCAAGGTAAAAGATTTGTGGGTTATTAAAACCCTTTCGAATCCCCTCCCAACCCTTGAAACATATAAATACCATATGCCCGGCGAGAAGGAGGCTCCCATTGAAGAGATGCTGGTTTTCAATTTTGTAGATTCCTTACCAGTTAAGGTTCAGACAGATCGTTTCCCCGACCAATCGCTATCGTTAGAGTATGCTCCCCGCTTGCAGAAAGAGCGCGATGAGGATTATGTGGCAACAAAATGGCTTGCCAACTCTCAAAACCATTTCTACTTTACTCGTACTTCTCGCGATTTAAAGCGCATTGATGTTTGTCAGGCAAATCCATTAACTGGTGAAGTTAAGGTGATTATTGAGGAACGATTAAATACCTACGTAGAAACTCGCTCCGTTGAGCTGGTTAACAAGGGCAAAGAGCTAATTCACTGGTCCGAGCGCGATGGTTGGGCTCACTTTTACCTTTACGATGGTGAGGGCAATTTGAAGAACCAGATAACCTCAGGCGCATATCACGCAGAGCGTGTGGTGGGTATCGATGAGAATAACCGTGTTCTTTACTTCACTGCCAATGCCGTTCAACCCAATGAGGATCCTTACTACGAGCATCTTTACAGCATTAATTTCGATGGTAGCGGCTTAAAACTTCTTAACCCCGGAAACTATAATCATAGGGTATCGATGGACGATGACAATAAGTTCTTTGTAAATAACTTTTCTAGGGTAAACACAGTGCCTAAGTCGGAACTTCGCGATAGCAAAGGGAACAAGATTATGGATTTGGAGGAAGCAGACCTTAGCTTACTTTTTGCTGCTGGTTACAAGTTCCCCGAGCCATTCAAGGTTAAAGCCGCCGACGGCAAAACCGATTTGTACGGTGTTAAGTATAAACCTTTCAATTTCTATTCCTCAAAACTGTATCCAATCATTGAGTATGTTTACCCAGGCCCTCAAACCGAGGCGGTAGATAAATCGTTCTCAGCCCGTATGGATAGAACCGACCGTTTAGCCCAAATGGGATTTGTGGTGATTACAATTGGTAACCGTGGAGGACATCCAAATCGCTCTAAGTGGTATCATAACTTTGGCTACGGAAACTTACGCGACTACGGTTTGGCCGATAAGAAAACTGGTGCCGAGCAGCTGGCCAACAGGCACAACTTTATCGACATAAATAAAGTGGGAATACATGGCCACTCGGGTGGAGGTTTTATGTCAACTGCAGCCATGCTGGTTTACCCCGATTTCTTCAAGGTGGCCGTGTCAAACGCAGGTAACCATACAAACAATATTTATAATCGCTGGTGGAGCGAGAAGCATCACGGCGTGAAAGAGGTTACCGATACAACAGGTACAAAGTTCGAGTATAGCATTGATATTAACCCCGATTTGGCTAAAAACCTTAAGGGCAAGTTAATGCTAACAACTGGCGAAATTGACAATAACGTACATCCAGGGAACACAATCCGTATGGTAAATGCTCTGATTAGAGCCAATAAACGATTCGATTTCTTCATGTATCCTGGCCAGCGTCACGGCTATGGCGATATGATGGAGTACCATTTCTGGCTTACTGCCGATTACTTTGCAAAGCATCTGCTAGGCGATTACTCAACTAATGTAGATATGCTTGAGATGAATAGAGATATTGAGATGAAACGATAGTTTGCTCTAATTCATCTTCAGATAATAAAAAGTGGCTACTTGGTTTATATCCCAAGTAGCCGCTTTTTTATTTTGATGCTTAAAGCTTAAAAATATGCGTTTTAAGCCTAACTTTTAACATATAATTATTTTCCAATAAGCCGGCAAGTAATTTAAATCCATTCTAAATTACAAACTTACGTGTTCTACAACATTACTAAAAGTTAAAGAAAATTAATTTTGTAGTCAATTCACAAAAGGTTTTCTAATGTCAAAACAACCCAAAACTGTAAATCATTTAGGTATAGTACAGGACATTAACCCCAATGGTATTGTTGTAAGTATTTTAAGCCAGTCGGCCTGTGCCGCATGCCATGCTAAGGGAGCTTGCGGTATGTCCGATACGGCCGAGAAGATTATTGAAGTTCCAACCCAAAGTAAAGCCTTTAGCATAGGTGAGCACGTAAAAGTTTTGCTTAAGGAATCGCTAGGTTTTAAAGCATTAACGTTAGGGTATGTACTTCCGTTTCTATTGGTTTTGCTAACTCTAATTGTATTAACATCCACAGGAATAAGCGAAGCTAAAGCTGGGCTAGCATCACTTGCCGTTTTAATTCCCTATTATTTAGGATTATATCTTTTTAGAGATAAAGTATCGAAACAGTTTACCTTCGAAATTGAATCAATTAAATAAATTCAGAATAGCATGAGTTATTCAATTATTCTTTATACCGTATTAATGCTTAGCACCCTTGGAGTGTTGGCTGCGGTAATTCTTTACTTTGTGGCTCAAAAATTTAAAGTTTACGAAGATCCTCGCATCGATGAGGTGGAAGCCGTACTACCCGGTGCCAACTGCGGAGGATGTGGTTACCCCGGTTGCCGTGGTTTTGCCGAGGCTTTTGTTAAGGCCGATGATATTAGTACCCTTTTTTGCCCGGTGGGTGGTAACGAAACCTCAGCTGCAGCAGCTAAAGTAGTTGGTAAAGAGGCTGCAGAGCAGGCTCCAATGGTAGCTGTGGTGCGATGTTCGGGTACGCCAGAGCATCGTCCGCGAACCAGCGATTACGATGGGGCATCGTCATGCAAATTAGCGGCTAGCCTTTACAGTGGCGATACTGGTTGTCAATATGGCTGCTTGGGCTTAGCCGATTGTGTTGCTGCTTGTACTTTCGATGCCATTCATATGGACGAGGAAACAGGCCTGCCAGTGGTTATTGAGGATAAGTGTACTGCATGTGGTGCCTGTGTTACTGCTTGCCCAAAGGATATTATTGAGCTGCGTAAAATTGGGCCTAAAAGCAAGCGTATCTATGTTTCGTGCGTGAATAAGGATAAGGGCGGTGTTGCTAAAAAATCGTGCTCGGTAGCGTGTATAGGTTGTAGCAAGTGTGTTAAGGTTTGTCCATTCGAGGCCATCACCCTCGAAAATTTCCTTGCATACATCGATTACGAGAAGTGTAAGCTATGCCGTAAATGTGTAGATGAATGCCCAACAGGCGCAATTCTAGAGATAAACTTCCCTCCCAAAAAGAAAAAGGTTGAGGAAGCAGCAACAGAGAATGCAGAGTAGAACCATCTGGTATTTACCAGTATTCAACATAAACCAATATGTTAAAAACATTTTCGAAAGGTGGGGTACATCCCCCAGAAAATAAGTTTTCGGCCAGCAAACCCATCGAGGTTTTGCCAATACCCCAAAAGGTTGTAATACCAATCTCGCAACACATTGGTGCTCCAGCAGCCGCTGTGGTGGCTAAAGGCGATAAAGTGGTTGTAGGGCAAGTAATAGCCAAAGCCTCCGGCTTTGTTTCGGCCAACATCCACTCGTCGGTGTCGGGAACGGTTGCATCTGTCGATGCTGTTCCCGATTCGTCAGGCTTTAAAAAGCCTGCCATTACCATTACTGTTGAGGGCGATGAGTGGCTACCAGAGATTGATAAAAGCCCCGAACTTAAGAAGGACATCAACCTTAGTACTGAGGAGATAATTGCTAAAATAAATGAGGCTGGTATTGTGGGGCTTGGCGGAGCAACTTTCCCATCGCACGTTAAGTTATCAATACCCAAAGGGAAAAAGGCCGATGTGCTCATTATAAATGGTGTTGAGTGTGAACCATATCTAACTGCCGACCATAGGCTTATGCTCGAGAAGGCCGATGAGCTAATGGTTGGTATATCAATAATAAAAAAATCGTTGGGTGTTGACCGCGCCCTTATTGGTGTTGAGAATAACAAGCCCGATGCAATTGCCCACCTGCAAAAGGTTGCCCAAACCTATAGCGGTATAGAGGTTTATGGGCTAAAGGTTAAATATCCACAGGGTGGCGAAAAACAGCTTATTAAAGCGCTAATAAACCGCGAGGTTCCCTCGGGTGGTTTGCCTATTGATGTTGGAACCGTAGTGCATAACGTGGGCACTGCATTTGCTGTTTACGAAGCGGTGCAAAAAAATAAGCCGCTCATTGAGCGGGTGGTTACTGTAACTGGCAAGGATGCTACGAGAACAGCAAATTTTATGGTTCGTATTGGCACCCCCATTTCGATGCTTATTGATGCTGTTGGTGGAATGCCAGAGGGAACAGCCAAAGTGGTTAACGGTGGCCCAATGATGGGTAAAGCCTTAAACAATCTCGAAGTTCCTGTTACCAAGGGTACATCTGGGGTTATCCTATTCCCCGAAAAGGAGTCGAAGCGCCCAGCTGCAGAGCCTGCTTGTATTCGATGCGGAAAGTGTGTTGGCGTTTGCCCAATGGGGCTTGAGCCATATCTACTTATTCGTTTGGCGCAGCGTAATATGACCGAAAGAATGGAGGAGGAGAGGGTTCTCGATTGTATGGAGTGCGGTTCATGTAGCTACGCTTGTCCCGCCAACTTGCCATTGCTCGACTATATCCGATTGGGTAAAACCGATGTAAGTGCAATGGTTAGAGCACGTAAGAGCTAGATTGATATTGATTTTGATGATATAAATTCTTGAATAATGAATAAACTGCTTGTTGTATCACCATCACCACATGTTCATAGCGGCGAGTCTACCCCAAGGCTAATGTACAACGTGGTGATTGCCCTAATACCCGCACTGGCCGTTACGCTATTCTACTTTGGATTGGGTGCACTAATTGTAACTTTAATTTCAATTGTATCGTGCGTAGTATTTGAGTTCTTAATTCAAAAGTATTTGTTAAAGGTTAAGCCTTCAATTTCCGATGGTTCTGCTTTAGTAACTGGGTTAATACTTGCATTTAACTTGCCTTCAAATTTACCCTGGTGGATTGTAGTTATTGGCGCTCTGTTTGCCATTGGTGTGGGTAAAATGACCTTTGGTGGTTTAGGCCGTAACCCATTTAATCCCGCTATAGCAGGGCGTGTATTCCTACTCATTTCCTTCCCTGTACAAATGACTAGCTGGCCATTGCCTATAGAGTCGAGAATGAACTATATTGATGCAGTTACAGGTGCAACCCCACTTGCTGTGGTAAAAGAAGGGCTAAGTAAAGGAGATTTGATGAGCAGCATAGCTGACCAAATCCCTACCCATATGCAGCTGTTTATGGGAACGATGGGTGGTTCACTAGGCGAGATTGCCGCGTTTGCATTGCTTATTGGCTTTGCCTGGCTGCTTTTCACAAAGGTTATCACTTGGCACATTCCTGTTTCAATTTTTACAACAATTGCGGTTTTTACAGGAATTTTATGGCTAATTAACCCCGAAGGCAATGCTGACCCATTGTTTCATTTACTCACTGGTGGGGTAATGCTGGGAGCTATTTTTATGGCTACCGATTACGTAACCTCACCTATGCACCCAAAGGGGATGTGGATTTTTGGTATTGGCATTGGGTTAATAACAGTAATTATTCGCGTATGGGGGGCTTACCCTGAGGGAATATCATTTGCAATACTTATTATGAATGCTTTCGTTCCGCTTATTAATAGATATGTGAAACCATCACGTTTTGGAGAGGTAATGAAATGATTAACTTCAAATGACTAATGCTTATTCCTTCAAGATTATGGCTGAAAGGGATTTAAAAATAAGAACAAAGAAATTTGCACATGAATGTGTGAAAATTTCATTACAACTTTCTGGGAGTAAATTAGGCCAACATTTGCAAGGACAATTAATAAGATGCTCTACTTCTGTCGCAGCAAATTATCGTGCAGCATGTATTGCTCAAACAAAAAAGGGTTTCATTTCGAAATTAAGCATTGTTATTGAAGAGATTGATGAATCAAACTTTTGGTTAGAGTTTGCAAGAGACGAGAATATTATTTCTAATTCTGAGTTATTGCAGCTCTTAATACAAGAATCAAGAGAATTAACAGGAATTTTTATTTCATCCAGGAAAACAGCACAGAAAAATGAAGACAATTATGTTGTTAATAATTAGTCATTTAACATTTAACATTTATTTCTATGGCTAAAGAATCAAATTTCAAAAATATGACCCTTACCTTGTTGATAGTTACTTTGTTGGCATCGGCAAGTTTAGGTTTTGTTTATAGTTTTACCAAAGGCCCTATCGACGAGGCTCAAAACGCAAAGATTAACGGAGCTATCGGAATGGTTTTACCCGAGTTCGATAATAAGCCATCCGATGAAAAGTATACTCGCGAGGTGGATGGTGGAATACTTACTTTTTACCCAGCTACAAAGGGCGGTGAGCCTATTGGTATGGCAATTCAAACCTTTTCGAAAAATGGGTTTAGCGGTCAAGTCGATTTAATGGTTGGCTTTTTATCCGACGGAACTATACATGGAGTAGAGGTAGTTGCTCACAAGGAAACCCCAGGTTTGGGCGATAAGATGGAGAGTGGAAAATCCGACTTCAGCGTGCAGTTTAAGGGGAAAAATCCAAACGATTTTAAACTATCTGTTAAAAAGGATGGTGGAAATGTAGATGCTATAACCGCATCAACAATTAGTTCAAGAGCTTTTTGCGATGCAGTTCAGCGTGCCTACGATGCTTATGTTAAGGAAGGAGGTGAAAAATGAGCCAAATGAAGAATTTTACTAAAGGATTTATTAAGGAAAACCCTGTTTTTGTTCTATTGCTGGGTATGTGTCCAACCTTAGGAACAACAACTAGCGCCATAAATGGTTTGGGCATGGGCTTGGCCACAACCTTTGTGTTGGTTATGGCCAATGTGGTTATATCGTTGGTAAAGAACGTTATCCCTGCCAAGGTTCGTATTCCTTCGTACATTGTAATAATTGCATCCTTTGTTACCATTGTCGATTTGAGTATGGCGGCATACATTCCTGCGCTGCACGCACAGCTGGGTTTGTTTATCCCGCTAATTGTGGTTAACTGTATTGTATTAGGACGCGCCGAAGCCTTTGCCTCAAAAAATTCAGTGATTTCTTCGCTAATCGATGGTTTAGGAATGGGATTGGGCTTTGCCTTTGCACTTACCTTATTGGGAGGTGTTCGCGAAATCTTAGGAAGCGGTAAACTTTTTGGTATGATATTGTACCCCGAAACTTACGGTATGCTTGTGTTTATTCTTGCTCCAGGTGCATTTATCGCCTTAGGCTACCTAACCGCTATTATGAATCGACTTGCCAAAAAATAAAATTCTCGTGTTATGGAATACATAATTATTATAATATCGGCTGTTTTTGTTAACAACATAGTACTGGCACAATTCCTCGGAATTTGTCCATTTCTTGGTGTGTCGAGCAAAGTGGGAACAGCCGTTGGTATGAGCGGTGCAGTTACCTTTGTAATGACTATTGCCGCTATTGTTACCTACCTAATTATGCACTACGTGCTAATTCCTCTTGAAATTGGCTATATGCAAACTGTAGCCTACATCCTTGTTATTGCGGCTCTAGTGCAAATGGTAGAGATTATTCTTAAAAAGGTTAGCCCTGCACTATACCAAGCGCTTGGTGTTTTTTTGCCCCTAATTACAACCAACTGTGCCATTCTGGGTGTTGCGCTTTTACTTGTGCAAAAAGAGTTTAACTTGATGGAAAGCGTGGTTTTTGCCATTGCTAATGCAGTTGGCTTTGCTTTGGCCCTAATTATTTTTGCAGGTATTCGCGAATCGCTCGATTTGGTTGATTTGCCCAAGGGCATGAAAGGCGCTCCTATTGCACTAGTTGTAGCCGGAATTTTAGCTTTGGCCTTTATGGGATTTGCCGGCATAGTATAGATTTTAAATATCCAGCCTAACAAAGCGAGCCATCCATACTTACCATTTGCGTAAGAAGGATGGCTCTTTTCTGTAATTACATAGCTACTTTAGTTGCATAAAATTTTGTAAAAAACCACCCTGAATGATTCAATTTGTTTATTTTGGGCTAAATATTATTTCAAAAGGTAGAAGAATAGTTAGTATTTTTTGTATAGGTTGGAAACAGTTAGAACTCTGGTAAAAAAGTTAGGATGAAATTGGTTTCGGTTTAACCCTTTAGAGTTGGTAAAATCCGGTTGAAAGGCTTTGATACAATGGGTGTTGAGTGAACCTAAAGAATATTCCAATTTATCCTGAAGTACAACACCAGATTTTCACCGGCAGAAAGAATTTGCAGATTTTTTTAAAAGATGCTGGGATATATGTGTGAAAGAGTCTGAATGTCCTTAAAAGGAAAAACCAATCAGGCAATTAATAGATATTTTAATTGATCATTTTTTTATGATTTTAAAAACTTTTTATAAAAATAATTATGACTAAACTTAAAACTATTACTCTCTTAATATTAATGCTGTTAATGATTAGTGGTGAATCAAAATCACAGAGAAGAAGGGATTTTTTCAAGGTTGATAATTGTATGTCTCAAATATCTGATTCATTAACTTATTCATCACAAGATATTGCTAATTATATTGATTTAAATTTTATTTCTCAAAATGATAAAGCCAGAGCTGTTTTTTTCTGGATTGCAGAAAATATTCAATATGATATTGATAATATGTATGCTATTGATATGCACAATGTAGACACAAACTCTGATGAAATTCTAAAATCTAGAAATGGAAATTGTATGAGTTATGCAAATTTATATTCAGATATTGCTAATAAGGTGGGCATAAAAACATATGTAATAACTGGGTATACAAAGAAAAATAAACTTGTCAATCAAAATCCACATTCATGGTGTGCATCAATGATTGATTCATCATGGTATATGATCGATCCGACATGGGGAGCAGGTTACATCCATAATAATCGTTACATAAAAAAAACGGATAACAAGTTTTTCAAGAC
>CAZTFJ010000048.1:0-11640 GCA_964612255.1 uncultured Rikenellaceae bacterium
GGGAAAGGTTGGAGGAAACCAAACTAGTTAGAGCTATTCTAAAGTACTATAACACAGTAAACCAAATTAAATAGAATGGCTACAATAATAATTGGCGCAGTTCTAATTATTGCTGGGCTGCTAATAAAATACGGTAAAATGTATTTCTTAGTTGCTGGCCTTAATACCATGAGCCATAAAGAGAGAGCAGAGTATAACCTTGAAAAGATTGGAGCTTTGTATAGAAATGTTCTGGCGATAACTGGAGTCTTTATGATTACAGGGAACATTCTCTCAAGATACTTGGGAAACTCCTTGTATGATTTATTCTTCACCCTTTTTCCTGCAATTGCAGCATGCATAGTTCTTTTGGCTAAATTAAATTCTGATAGCTATAAAAACACATTTAAAAGGTGATTCAATGCCATCTGATAATAAACACATATTGACTAAATAAATCTATTATGAAAAAAAACAATACAAGTGAATTGATAGAAGTTTTTTCCGGTTCTACCATAGAAGCAGAAATTGTGAAAAGTATTTTAAATGATACTGGAATAGAGTCGTTTCTAAAGGATGAATATATGGGAACTATCGCACCATGGCAAACAGCCTCTGGTGGATTGGGTGCAGTTAAGGTTATTGTATCGAGTTTAGTATATCCTCAAGCTAAAATGGTGGTTGAAAAGTATATGAATCAAAAATAGGTATTTTATAATTGACACTATATGAACTAAATAAGAATAGTTTTAGCAGTAAATTTTCTTATATGCTATGATTATTTTGGGTGACTAATTTAGTATTCAATTATTTGGTATTTCCCCCTTTTTAGTAGAGGGAAAAACTCAATTAGAAGTCGATAATTCGCTACGAATATAAAGCCAAAACAAATTATTGGCACAAAAAAAAGGGGCATTTAGCCCCTTTTTGTATGCTTGTATAGTATTTTTTACCTAAAGCTAATACCCAGCCCACCAGAGTATAGGGCATATTCTCCTAGTGTATAATCGGCATGTATAGAGATAACCCCTAAGCGGATGCGGGCTCCCACATTGGCGCTGAAAGAATTTTTAGGAAAATCGAAAAGCAAGGGGTCGGTGTAAATATCATCAGCAGAATAGGGTGTTTCAACTCCTACTGCATATTTGCCTGCCAATCCTAAGCTTGTAACTGCATGGCTATACCCAAAGCCTGCGTAAACCGATAGTAATGGGATAGTTTTGCCTACGAGTAAGCGGCCAGTGAAACCCGAAGCGTTTAAGAAAAGTTTTTGGTTAGCAAAATCGGCCTGTGTATACCCAGTTGGCATATCGGATGGACCAGGAACGTAAGAAATATCGTACTCATAGCTAAAATTGGTATATCCAACCATAATCGATAGGTCAAGAGGAATTTCTTTTAGCCCTGGGATAAAATCTTTAAACTGATTCTTTACACCTATCCCCCATAAATTTAGTCTCCCATACTTACCCAAATCAACAGGAGGAAGCATACGCATAGAGACTTCAGAGCTAAAAGGCAGCCCAATGCTAGCTTGCACAAAAGGAACTGGAACAAGTGGTAGACCTGCACCCTGTGGAAGGTTAAACTCAACACTCTGTGCACCCTCGCCAACTACCACTGTAGGGCCAGCCGACATTTCGCCCGAAATAGTGGGTGCTAAATTATCCTGGGGATCTTTAAGCTGTATAGTGCTTAGCTGCAGCGAAGATACATCAAAAGTTTTTGCACTAACCGGTGCCATTGCAGCCGATGCTGTGAGCGTTAAATTAAATCCCAAAAGCTTGTGGGGCCTGGCTGCCTGATACCAACCACCATTTAGCGCAGTGCCAAACATATTGCCAAATGGCTCTAGGTAGGCATAACCAAGTTTTTCGGCATCATCCAAACCACCCTTAAGTATTTGCGTAATGTTTTCCTGGGCTATTCCGCTGGTTAACATTACCATGCTAAGCAAGGCAGTTAAGGTAAAACGTTTAAAATTTAATTTTTTCATAGCTATTAGAGGTTTTAGTTTGTCATAATTCAGCAAACAGTTTTTGCTAAAACAAAAACCATGCAACTTAGGTTTATTGTCCAATGCATAAAGAGCTATAAATCTACAAAAAATTACTTTACCCATTTTCTGCTTTAAACACATAAACATTAATAAATTTGTACAAATTTATTTACAATGAGTAATATTCCGTTAGCAGAACGCCTAAGACCCAAATCATTAGACGATTACATAGGTCAATCGCATCTAGTTGGTAAAGGTAATATTATCCGCCGAATGATAGAATCGGGCAATATCTCCTCGTTTATACTCTGGGGGCCTCCCGGTGTGGGCAAAACCACCCTGGCCCGCATACTTGCCAATGAGCTAAACAGGCCATTTCACACCCTTAGCGCAGTAAACTCTGGGGTAAAGGATGTTAGGGAGATTATTGAAAAAGCCCGCTCCCAGCGTTTTTTCAACAACCCCTCGCCTATCCTTTTTATTGATGAAATTCATAGGTTTAGCAAATCGCAGCAAGACTCGCTGCTTGGTGCTGTAGAAGAAGGTGTTGTTACGCTAATTGGCGCCACTACAGAAAATCCCTCATTCGAGGTAATTTCGCCCCTGCTATCACGCTGTCAAGTATATACTCTTAAATCGCTAAATGAAAACGAGTTAAATACATTACTTAACAGAGCGGTTGAAACTGATTTCGACTATAAGCAGCTACCCATTTCAGTTAAAGAAACCGATGCGCTTTTCCGCTACTCAGGTGGCGATGCCAGAAAATTGCTTAATATCCTTGAGATTGTGGTCAACTCACAGGATACCGACCAAATAGTTATTGATAATAGCATAGTAACGCAAAAGCTCCAAGAAAATATTGCACGCTACGACAAGGGCGGAGAGCAACACTACGACATAATTTCGGCTTTTATAAAATCGATTAGAGGTAGCGACCCCAACGCAGCAGTTTAC
The DNA here is from genome assembly GCA_964612255.1 of uncultured Rikenellaceae bacterium. Taxonomy (GTDB): domain Bacteria; phylum Bacteroidota; class Bacteroidia; order Bacteroidales; family Tenuifilaceae; genus Perlabentimonas. The sequence goes on from CAZTFJ010000048.1 coordinate 2,936, forward strand.
TGGCTTGCCCGTATGATTGAGGGTGGCGAGGAGCCCAAATTTATTGCTCGTAGGCTACTTATTTTAGCATCGGAGGATATTGGCTTGGCCAACCCCAATGCACTGCTCCTTGCAACAAGCTGTTTTCAGGCAGTTGCCATGGTAGGGTGGCCAGAATCGCGAATAATTCTCTCCGAAACCGCTATATACCTGGCCACTAGTCCCAAAAGCAACTCTGCTTACATGGCCATTAACGATGCACAAGCGCTAGTAAAAGAATCGGGCGATCTACCCGTTCCTCTCCATATTCGCAATGCCCCCACAAAGCTTATGAAAAACTTGGGCTACGGCAAAGATTACAAGTACGCGCACAGCTACGAAGGCAATTTTGTAGAGCAAGAATTTTTACCCGAGGAGATTTCGGGAAAAACCATTTACCAACCACAAAACAATGCCAAAGAGATAGAAATTAGTAAAAGAATGAAAAAACTTTGGGACAATAAGTACTGGTAGTATAACAAGAGGTAAATTAATGAAAAATACTTATAATAAATAAGTTAAAAGCACTACTGAGCACTAATTTTCTGCATAAAGATATTTATCTTTTCGAGTAGCAGGTGCGGATTAATTGGTTTTGATATGTAATCGTTACAACCAGCTTCAATACATTTCACGTTATCGTTGGGCATAGCATATGCTGTTTGTGCAATTACCTTTATGGTTGGATTTAACCTTTTTATTATCGATGTGGCCTCGTACCCATCCATTTTAGGCATCTGAATATCCATAAGCACCATATCTACATTAGGGTTTTCGCGACAATAAGCAACTACCTCCTCACCATTTCGAGCCCAAGCAACTTGAGCCTGAGTTTTTTCGAGCATAGCCCTAATAAACTGATAGTTAGTTTCAGCATCTTCAGCTACTAGTATAACTCTTCCTGCCCAGTTATAATCTTTTTCGGCTGGAGTAAAAACCTTCATAGCCTTTTCGCGCTCGTTCACCGCTGCATAGGGTAAGGTAAAATAAAAAGTTGACCCTTCACCCACCTTCGATTCAACCCAAATCTTACCACCCAGCATCTCAACTATATGCTTACTGATGAAAAGCCCAATACCTGTTCCACCGTATTTTCGGGTCGAGCCCTCCTCGATCTGTCTAAAACGCTCAAAAATTATATCTACCTTCTCTTCGGGGATACCAATGCCCGTGTCGCGAACAAAAAACTCTATATACTTATCTTGAGCGTTTTGGGTATAGCCAAACTCAACCGTGCCGCTGTTTGTAAATTTTATGGCATTACCAATTAGGTTTGTCATTACCTGGCGGAGGCGTTGCTCGTCGGTAAAAAGGACACTACTCTCATCATCATTCAGGTTCAGCAACCGCAAGGATAAGTGCTCCTTTTCCTGCTTAAACTTTATCTCATTGAAGAAAGCGTAAAGGTCGAAAAAAAGATCATCGATATTAACATCGGTCTTATTAAAAGCAAGCTGACCTGCCTCAATTTTAGAGATATCCATGATATCGTCGATAAGATTTACGAGCATGGTACCATTCTGGCAAATAATGTCGATGTACCTAAGCTGCATATCCCTATCAATCTCATCGTCGTTTAGGAGCTGGGCAAAACCTAATATGCCATTCATTGGCGTTCGAATTTCATGGCTCATATTGGCCAAAAAATTCGATTTTAGCATATCGGCCTCCTCGGCAATATGCTTTGCCTCAGTTAAATCTCTTTTTGCTTTTTCTAACTCCCTAATGTTTTGAGCATTAACTTTAAACAGATGGCTATATTCCGCTTGGCTATGTTGAACCTTTAAAGCATTTTCGTGGGCTTGGTCTAACAATATAACTTTTTCTCTTTCAGATTGATTTAACTCTTTTTTTAAAGTTTTACTTCTACGTCGTTCTAAAATGTAAAAAGCCAATGGTAGAGCAGATGATAGAACGCCTACTATAGATAAAATATAGAGCCAATGTGTGCCCGAATTTGTGGGAGAAATATTAAGGACTAGTATTCCGAAACTGTATCGCTGGATAAGCCTACATTTAGATGAAAATGTGCCTAGCACACTTTCAGGTACCCCCAATTTAAAGGCGTTGTTTTCTAAATGCATAGCTATTAGCATTATAAAATTATGATTTCTAAGTCCTTTATTCAAATATAACTAAAATTTTGCAATTAATAAATGGAATAGCTATGGCATTTTATGATACAATTTGTTTGACACAAAAAAAGGGTTGATAGTTTAATCAACCCTTTGAATTAGAAATGAATTGCTTTTAGAAGAAGATACCCAAGCTGAATATCCACTGTGGGTTACGCTGATCGAGGTTAAAATTTTGTCCAGCAACAGTAAGGTTATCTCCAAGCTTGCTAAGGTTACCCTCATACTTAATATCAAAGGTGGCAAACTTTAGGATATCGAGCCCAATCCCTACCTGATAACCAAAAACAGCATTTTTAAGTGTGTTCTCAACCGTATTGTTATCGCCAATAAAATCGGCCATTTGATCTCTAAGACCGTCTTTTTCGCTTAAAGTAAAAGTTGCAACTGGACCAGCGAACAGCTTGGCTGGACCTAATTTATAACCTACCATTACTGGCACATCAAACCTATTAAACTTTTGCTCTACCGCTGTATTATATGCACTATTAGCATCGGCAATATCACTAATTATAATATTACCCTTGGTTTGGGTAAAGAGCAACTCGGGCTGAATAAATACACCTGCTACAGTTATTCTACCAAAAGCTCCGAAATGAAGGCCAAATTCAGATTCGCCTTGCTCTAAAAGAAAGCTTTTGGCTCCATCAACAGTAGTAATTCCTTCGAGAGTAGTTTTGTCAATTTTCATGGTTGATGAGTTTAACCCACCCTTTAAACCAAAACGGATAAATTGTGCATTAGCAACACCTACAATCATAAATGCTGCGACAAATAGAAGTGATAATCGTTTCATAGTTTGCTATTTTAGTTGAACAAAAAGAAAAAATTTTATGCTTAAATGTAATACTTTTACGGTAAACAAACATCGTGCCCAAACCTGTTTCTAATAATTTTAGAAAAGCGGGCTAAACATTCGGGCCAACGACTCCTTAAAATTTTGTTTTGCGGAACGGCTTGCCCATTTATCGGGATTAATTTGCCTGCTTCTTCTTATATCCTTTAAGAATTGTTTCTCCAACGTACACGTTAGCTCCTTATCGTATATCATGGTTAGCAGCTCAAAATTATCTTCAAAACTTCGAATATCCATATTGGCCGAGCCTACCGATGCAAACTTACTATCAATCATAAGTATTTTAGAGTGGTTAAATCCACTTTGGAAAAGATAAACCTTAATACCGGCATCGAGTAACTCGGATACGTAGGACATAGAGCTCCAGTAAACAACGGTTGAGTCGGACTTACCGGGTAAAATAATTCGCACATCTACCCCGCTAAGCGATGCTGTTTTTAGCGCAGTAAGAATACTCTCGTTGGGTACAAAGTAAGGAGTACATATATATATATGCTCGCGAGCTTGATTGATTGCTGCAAAAAAAGCTTGCATTATGGATGCCCAGTCGGAGTCGGGACCGCTAGCTGTAATTTGCAGCGAGTGCTGATTGGTTATGGTATGGTCAGAAAAGCACTCCTCTTTACGGAACTCGAGCTTGTTGCTCACAAAGTACCAATCGACAAGGAATATTACCTGTAGCATGCTCACAGCATCGCCCTCAATACGTAGCACCGTGTCGTACCAGGTTCCTAACTGCTGATCGCCCTTAAGATAACGATCGGCAATATTCATTCCGCCCATATAGGCAATTTTGCCATCAATCACTATAATCTTCCTATGATTTCGATAGTTAACCTTACTAGTTAGTAATGGAAATTTAACCTCCATAAAAGGATACACCTCTACCCCAGCCTCTCTTAAATCTTTAATAAAATGCTTGGGTAGATACCAGCTACCCACGTCGTCAAAAATTAGCCTAACGCTAACGCCTTCGAGCGCCTTTGCTATAAGCTTATCCTTTATCTTATTCCCAATCTCATCGTTGGCAATTATGTAAAACTCCAGGTGAATAGATTTTTGTGCCTTATCAATATCGTCGAGTATGGCGCGGAATGTTTTTCGGCCGGTTTGGAAAATCTCTACCTGGTTATACTGGGTAAGCAGCGCCTTGCTGTTGTTTAGCAGCAGGGTTATTATGCTGAGATTTTCTGCTATATTGGGTATATCCAGAAATTTTTCGTTCTTAATATCAATAAGCTGGTTCTGGCTAAGTAGCTCAATTTGCTGAAGGTCTTTTATCCCTTTACGGTTAAATATCTTCTCTTTCCGACGGTTTTGACCAAAAAAAATGTAAAAAACTAGCCCAATAATGGGAAGTAAAATTAGTATAAGTACCCATGTGCTGGTTTTGGTGGGGTCGCGCTTTTCATGAATTACCATTACGGCTGTAGAAAGCACCGTAAATATATATATGAGCAGAACTATAAGTGTTATGTTGGGACGTAGTATGTTTGTCCAAAGTTCGAGCAGCATAAAGAAAAAGTTGTAAGACCTGCTAAAGGTATTAACAATTTTTTATTTAATAAAGTGCTTTTAATATTGATTTAACTTGTGTTGCCTTGGGCTCTAGGAAAAATTAGGCTAACGGCTTAATCGCTTTAGGTTCGAAATTACCTCAATATTCTCGGGTTTGGTAAGATTTGCAACCTTTTGCAAGCTTATATCGCCCTGAAAGCTAACGCAGAATAGTGTTTGAGTATTCGATACAAGCACTACCATTTCTTGAATATTAACCGAATCGGAAGGTAGAATTTTAACAGCAATCTGCTCGTTACCATTATTGATTGATGCTAAATCTTGAAAATCTATACTATTAAGCCGGGTACTAATATCTTTAAAGTACTCATTATCTTTTACACTAGTGCTGTTGGGCACAACTAAGAAATTGAGGTGCTTTATGTCCTCAAGCAAATATTTAAGTTCAGCGTTACCCGGTTTAGACTCGTCGAGGAATATGGATACCAAACCGGGTGGAATGGAAAATGCTTCGCCAATTCCCTCGGTTCGATAACTTTGATAGATATCTTTAGTTGATTTCTCGTTGCGTTCGGGTTCGGGAGAACACCCAATAAGGGTAAGAAATACCAAAAAAACAAAATACAGAAAGTGTCGATTTGTCATAATCATATTCTTATTACGTTACCTGCTTTCCAAAACTTTACCCATAAATCTTTCTTTATCAACAATATAACGGATATGGGTTCCTGATCCAATTTCTCCATCCTCTTCGTCTGCTTTTATTTCAAAAACAAGCTTTCTACCATCAACTTGGGTAAGCAATGCGTTGGCATTAACCCTGGCGCCAATTGGGGTAGCTTTAATATGGCTAACATTGATATTTGTTCCCACTGTGGTTTGCTCAACAGCCAAATATGGTGAAACAACATTCATTGCAGCGTTTTCCATTAGAGCAACCATTGCAGGTGTGGCAAATACCTCTAACGTACCCGATTTAAGATTGATAGCTGTATGCTCCTTACTAACAATAAGTGAGCAGTTTTGGTTTAACCCTACCTTTATGCTCGAGTTCATATCGAAATAAATTTGTGCTAAAGATATTGATTTTGTTGGATGGCAATTCACTTTAAAGAATAAAATGGAACAATTAGAATGATAATAAATTAGGTTTTTTTTCGGAGCACCGTGGCGTTTACCCTATCCATTTTATCGAAAGCAGCCTTATTACCAAGAATTATGCTAAGCATTAGGTTAATGCTGCATCCAGTGAAAATGGCAAGCATAATCATTATTTGATATCGGATGGCTGTTGCAGGAGAGTTACCACCCAGTATTTGTCCGGTCATCATCCCGGGTAGCGAAATTAGCCCCATAACCGATGTGTTTGCAATCATTGGGTTTAGCGCCTTACGGATTGCCTGAACAATGAATGGATTTACTGCTTTCTGCTTACTCTTTCCGTTGATTAGCAGGAAGTAGTACAAATTCTGATTGTTAACCAACCCCTCGAAGTAGGCATTTAACCCAATAATATTGTGATTCATAGCGTTTCCCAAAATCATCCCCGATATGGGGATAAAGTACTGCGACTCGAAAACGAAGGGCAGTTTGATAATAAATCCAAGGAAAAAGGCATCGACAATAAGTATGCTGGTTACGCCCGAAATGATAAGCGGAATGGCCATAACCCTAGAGTTTAAACCGCTACGTTTTAGGGTTGTAAACACCCCAACCAGAATCATAATAAGCACCCAGGCCGAGTTGAGCAACGCGCTGTTCTGCTCAAAAATAAACTCTAAATATATGGCTACAGCCGATAGCTGAACGACCATACGAACTACAGCAATTAGCGTTGCGCGCGATAACCCAACACGAAAGTACCAAAAGCCAGCCATCGGAATAAGCAGAGCAATAAAACTTAGGGCTAGGTTTAAGATTGAAATATCCTGAATGCTGCTCATAAGTCGATAATTTTATGGCATTTGGCGTTCCATTGCGCGCTGTGCGAGGTTGATATTACCGTTAGCTCGGTTTGGCTCCATATAATGTCCATTAACCTATTTGTAGAAGATTCGTCGAGAGCCGATGTGGGCTCATCGAGAATGAGGATTGGCCTGCCTAGGCTAAGAAGTAACGAAATGAGCAAACGCTGCTTTTCGCCCCCGCTTAGCTCAGCAAAAGGTTGGTTCATGGCATTTGGGGGCAAATTTAGCTCGTTGGCCAGCGCAATGGCAGGTGGTAATTCGGCCGAAATTAGTTCGGCCAGCTCCCTACCATTGTTGGTCATAAGCTCTACACCCTGTGGTAAGTATGCAATTTGCTGACGAATGGTTTTGGCCGAGTGCCAACTGAATTCCTGGTTATCAAAAAATATTTCACCCTTGTCGGGTGCAACAATGCCAGCAATTATTCTAAGCAGAGTGGTTTTCCCCCTACCCGAAATGCCTGTTATTGATACCTTTTCGCCCTTTTCAACGGCAAAACTGATATTGCTTAGCACTTCTTTATCGGCAAATGATTTGGCTAGCCCTAGGGCTCGTATTATCGACATGCTAACTACTGTGATTAGAAACTACAACCTAACTGGATGACCCTTTTCGTCAACAGGTGCCAAAGTAAAAATACTGTCGATAGCAAGCTCTCTATCAGAACCATTAGAGATATAACCTTTAACCTCTACATCAACCTTTACCCTACCCTGGGAAACTACCTGTGCCACAAATTCAACCACACCATTAACCCTAATGGCTTTGAGAAATTTTACCGAGCTTACCTTAATGGTAACAAAGTCTTTGCTGAAGTGTTGCGATGCAGCAATAAATGCCAGTTCATCCATCCACTTAAGCGCCTGACCTCCAAAAAGCGTGTTGTGCGAGTTTGAGAATTCGGGGAAAACCACCCGAGTCATTGTTACTGCCATAATTTAAAATTTTGTGCAAATTTAGCGGAAATTATGGGTTTAAAAGCAAAATACGCTGTGAAGCATAGCTCCACAGCGTAAATCCTTTAAAATTGCTAAAATTGATTAAAGTATCGTTTTGTCGATATACTTTGAATTCATAAGCCTGGCAACCGCCATGTACGATGGAGTAAACCTTACCTTATCGCCCACTTTGTAGCGGCACTTCTTATTTTTCTCGGCGGGGCCAAGATCGTACACGCTCATATCGGAGGTGGTACCGGCAAACCTTACCTCAGAATCTTTGGGTGTAAGCTCGTTAACATCCACATCGAGAATACCAAAATCAACAATTGCACGGTAGCTGTGATCCCAGTCAAAATCCTCAGAGGTATGCCCAATATTCCCTTCGGTAAGAATTCCGTCGGGGCTAGTCTCCTTGAGCTCCAGCTCAATAACATTACCCAGGTACTCGAAAGCCTCTGTTGATAAATCGAGAAACTGTTTGCCATCGAAAGGCGATGTACCAAGAAATGGCGTTTCGCCAATGCGCAAATGGTTTATATTTTTTGGCATAGCCGACTTGCCAACCAGCGGAAGAGTGATGGAACTACCTCCCGAAATTAGCGGCAAGTTGGTGTTGAACTTAGCATCGATAAGCTGCTTGTAAAGCGACATCTGCAGCAACTTGTCGTAGGTTGGCTGAATGCCATACATACAGCCTAGGTTTGTTCCAATACCCTCTATGTCAATATTCTTTAGTTCAAATACCCTTTTGTAGAAATCGATAACCTTTTCGCGCAGAATACCCTCGCGGAGTTCGCCCAGCTCAATCATAATAATTACCCGATGACGTTTGCCTTGCTTTCCGGCCTCGGCGTTAAGCGCCTCAATGGTTCGGTACGATGAATTAAGAGATATATCGGCGTACTTCACTATCGATTCTATGGTGTCCATAGCAGGAGGTTTCACGTACATGGTCACAATATCGGGATTAATATCCTTGATGATCTCAAGACCCGAAATACGCGAATCGCCAATGCTATGCAAACTTTTTACTACCGGATGAAACAGTAACTTTTCGAGAAACTCGCGATGACCCGAGAGCACCTTTACAACCAAACTCCAGGTCATATTATGCTTATCGAGGTAAGCGTTGAGGTTCTCCACATTCTGGATGATATCAAAGATCTCCACTCCCTTGTAGAGCATCCAAAAATTCTTGATGCAGCCAGCCTGACGGAGGCAAATCCCGTTGTGCTCGTCGACGAGGCTGAAGCGGACGTCCGGGTGGACA
>CAZTFJ010000049.1:0-8755 GCA_964612255.1 uncultured Rikenellaceae bacterium
TTCCGCTTGGCGAGCCTCTTCCTCTGCCTTTTTACGAGCCTCTTCGGCCAAACGGCGCTGCTCTGCCTCTTGCCTCAAACGTTCCTGTTCTGCTCTTTTTGCTTCTTCTTCGGCCTTCTTGCGAGCCTCTTCGGCCAAACGCCGTTGCTCTGCTTCTTTTCTTACACGCTCCTGTTCTGCCTTACGCGCTTCCTCCTGCGCCTTTTTACGAGCCTCTTCGGCCAAACGACGCTCCTCTGCTTCTTTGCGTGCTTTCTCCTCGGCAAGTTTCCGCGCCTCTTCTTTGGCCTTGGCTTCGGCTAATGCACGAGCCTCAGCCTCTTTGCGTTGTTGCTCGAGTTGTGCTTTACGAGCTTCCTCTGCAGCTTTTTTTCTTGCTTCTTCTGCTAACCTGCGTTGTTCAGCCTCTTGGGCTAGTCGAGCTTGCTCTTCCTCTGCAGCCTTCTTTTTGGCCTCCTCAGCCATTTTGCGTTCTTCGGCAGCAACATCTTTCTGGAAACTAGCAGAATAATCGGTATCAAAATTAAAATCACCAAATTTGGAATCGAATGCAATTTTAGCCACCGGGTTATCGTAAACCTTTTTTGCACTCTTATCGGTTTGTGGTTCTAGTTCAACCTCAAAATCAATTGCATACACTCTATCCTGTGCTTGGCCAGGTAGTGTTGAGTTTATGCTAATTTTTTTGGTGATGTAATCGTTTTTTTGAAAAGAAAGAATATAGTTAGAATTGTAATCGAGAATAAAATCGAATTTTCCTCCCCTCCCAGGAGCTTGTCGTTTTACCTCAGTCCCATCCTTGTAAACTACTATGGTAACATCGTCGGTACTAGCACGACGAATCACTACACGACCTAACACATCTAATCCTTGTTGGGTGTATCCTGGGATGGAAATTAGCAAAAGGCAAAACGAGATAATAATTTTCGTTATTGCTTTAGATATCGATATGCGAGGGTATGTTTCCAAATCTTTATTGTTGTTACATTAAACTAAATACGACGAACAAACCAATAGGTTACTTGCTGTAAAGTCTATTATGATTTTATAGACAGACTACTTTCAACTCTATCAAAAGGCCTTTCGGGCTTAAACTCGTAGTAAAACATTAAACGGTCAATTATCTGTCCTATTACTATTGATGCGACTAAAGCGAAATAAAACCTGCCATTGCCCATTACAATAATACCAAACGGAACTATAAACCCAAATATCAATCTTAAAAATGCAACCAGACCTAAAGCTAAGGAAAAATTCTGGTTTACATGAGCTGTTTTTACAATAAACAACATAGTTTGTAAAGCCAATAGACCTGATAGTATATCCATTTGATTGGCAAACAACAATGAAAATATAATTGCTATGAAAATTGTATTACTACTATTGAGCATTTTTTGGTAGCCAGAGCCAACTGCAAGGTATAACTTCTCTATTGAAAACAATAGCAGGGCTCCAAAACCACAAGCAATGTATTTCAACAGTGCAATTTCCAAAAAGTTTGAAAAAAAAGCTGTGGATACAAAAAGCCCGAACATTAAAATCTCACGAGATAACCAACTTGTTTTAAGGTTGTTTATTGACTTGTACGCCCTAAATGGTTTTCCCAAGTGGGCTGTGCTGGCTAACATTGCCACTGCGCTAAAGCCAGCCAAAATCCAGGGCGAAAGGTAAACACTATTGGTATTTAAACTCGCCCAAACCCAACCAACAAGCAGTGCGCATATAAATGTGAATATGGCAAGCGGCCACTCCTTTAACCAATCATAATTTTTCCTGCTAAATGGTTTTATAATGTTATTTTCTGAACCTAACGATGCTGGCAAGGAGGATTCCATATCCATCTTTGGTATAGAATCCTTAACATCGCTTTGCAAAATCTTTATTCGAGGGTAAATACTACGTTCAGAAAGTCCAAATGCCCGTGGATTAGGCTCTACTTCAATATCGCCAAACGATAATGCACCTGTTGGGCAAGCTTGTGCGCAGGCAGGAATTTGATTTTCCTTTAGCCGATGGTAGCAAAAGTGACATTTTTCTACCGTGCCAGTGTGCTCGTTAAACTTTGGGGCATCGAAAGGGCAAACCCAAGTGCAATACTTACAGCCTAGGCAAGCATCGGGGTTGTGTATTACGGCTCGCGTTTGGGTATCGAAATGAAATGCACTACTGGGACAGGCATTAAGGCAAGGCGCCTCCTGACAATGGTTACAGGCAATAGAAAGATTTACAAAACCCAGTAGCGGAAGTTTTTGCTTATTGTAGGTTTTAATAGCACGCCAGCTAAGAGGCGGTTTTGTATCATTCTCTACAGAACAACCCACCAAGCAAGCGTGGCATCCTACGCATTTGCTGTAATCGAAAATAAAGCCTTTAACGGTTGCCATAATTGAAAAACTAGTCTAAAGCATCCAAAGCATTTGCTACGATAGAGATTAGCTCGTCGGTTTTTTCGATGCCAACAGACAGGCGAATCATACCCGGGAACGGAAATTTATCGCCCCAAACAGGTTCAATGGGCATGAGTATGGTATCGGCATCGCCAAGGGTAGGAACCAGCAATATGTGATCTTTTACAAGGTTGATAAACTGATTGCACCGCTTTTGTTTTTCGCTGTCATCCTCACCTGCAATATCGAAAGTGATTATGGCACCAAAACCTTTATCTTTAAATAGATTTTTGGCATTGCTATGGGTACTATGACTTTTTAATCCAGGGTACAAAACCTTCTCAACCTTTGCATGACTATCGAGAAATTTGGCCAGTTCGAACGCATTGTGGCAATGCTGCTGAAAACGCAATTCGAAGGTTTTAAGCTGTTCGCAAAGCCTTGCTGCATCGTCGGGCGAGAGCATATGCCCCACTAACTTTCGATACTCTATCGCTGCCTTCTCCAGCTCAGGGCAATTACCCGAAAGCACTCCGGCTGATATTGAACCATGTCCTCCGAAATACTTTGTTACGCTATGAACAACAATATCGGCACCGCTTTGCAAGGGTTTCCAAAGCCAAGGTGTAGCAAAGGTATTATCAACAATTACCCGAGCGCCATAACGCTTGGCCATTTCAATAAACTTATCGCCATCGAGGGTAATTAGCATTGGGTTCGATATGGCCTCGAAAAGCACCACTTTAGGCTGAAGTTCTTTGAGCGTAGCCTCAAATTTTTGGAGAGAATATTCATCGCCATCGGGAAAACATCGATGGATATCCATACCCCTACGCTTAATTAGCACATTGTCGATAAAATGGTTTGTTCCTCCGTATATTTCCGAAAAGAATAGCCATTTGCCAGGATTATCGTGTTCTTGAAATATTGATAGCGCAATATCGATGGCTGCTAAACCCGACTGTGCAAGAACCGACCAGCTGCAGTCCTCAATATCCATAAGCATTTCCTCGGCCTCGGCAACATTTGGATTACGGTAACGACCATATATATAAAGCTCGGGGTTACGATTGTAATGGTACTCATTGGCAAAAGCACGCTGCATGGTGGGAATATCAACCAGATGAAATCCAGTATCTCTGTATATTGGGGTTCGTGTAGCTAGTGGGTGGTTTTTTTCCATAATCATAAATTATTAGTTGCGCAAAAAATGATATTTGAACTTTTTGAACAGCCCTCAAATCTACAAAAAAAGGGCAAAAATGCCCTTGAATAAATACTATTTAAAGAGATAATTTTAAGAAAACAACGAATCTACAAAAGCAAAGCGGTCGAACACTTGCAAGTCGGTAACCTTTTCGCCCACACCTATATACTTTACGGGAATTTTAAACTGATCCGATATTCCAAGCACAACACCACCCTTTGCTGTTCCGTCGAGTTTGGTTAGAGCCAAGGCGGTAACTTCGGTAGCCAGGGTAAATTGTTTAGCCTGTTCAAAAGCGTTTTGCCCAGTGCTACCATCGAGCACAAGAAGCACCTCATGGGGTGCATTGGGGATTACCTTTTGCATTACACGCTTTATCTTAGAAAGCTCATTCATCAAGTTCACCTTGTTGTGCAATCGTCCAGCAGTATCGATAATAACCACATCGGCATTGTTTGATTTTGCCGACGATACAGCATCGAAAGCCACAGAAGCGGGATCGGAACCCATTGATTGCTTCACTATAGGTACACCAACCCTATCGGCCCAAATGGTAAGCTGATCAACAGCTGCAGCCCTAAAAGTATCGGCAGCACCCAGATATACATTTTTACCAGCAGCCTTATACATATTGGCCAGTTTGCCAATGGTAGTTGTTTTACCAACACCATTTACACCAACAACCATAATTACATAAGGAGAACCATCGGGAGTATTTATTGAAGTATCCACATCACCAGATTCGTTTTGGGCAAGCAGCTCGGCAATTTCCGATTTCAGAATCTGATTCAGCTCATTAGTATTCATATACTTATCGCGAGCAGCACGAGCCTGGATACGCTCAATAATGCGGAGAGTTGTTTCAACGCCCACATCAGAGGATATAAGCACCTCCTCAAGATCGTCGAGCACACCATCATCAACGGTTGACTTTCCGGCTACAATTCTTGAAAGCTTGGAGAAAAGGTTTTCCTTAGTTTTCTCCAACCCCTTATCGAGCGACTCTTTTTTGCTACCCGAAAAAAGACCGAATACACCCATAACAAGTAATTTTTAGGAATGAATTGGGTAAAAATAGTAAAAGCTTCCCAAATAATCAGGAAGCTTTTTATACGAATTGTTTTTCACAAGGGAAAAACTAAATTTTTCCGTCGAAGAAGTCTTTGATTTGGGCATTAGGAACCATTTCCTCACGGAAAGAGTAAGCTCCTGTTTTGGGCGACTTAACCATTTTAATACACTTGGTATTAGTTCTACCCTCACCTTTTTGTAACGATGCAACTACTTTCTTAGCCATAACTTATACCTTTTATTTAATTTCACGATGTACGGTTACCTTGCGCAAAATTGGGTTGTACTTTTTGAGCTCAAGCCTCTCGGGAATATTTTTTTTGTTTTTGGTAGTTATATACCTTGAAGTACCAGGCATACCCGAATCTTTGTGCTCTGTGCACTCCATAATCACCTGTACTCTATTACCTTTCTTTGCCATTGCAGTATGCTTTAGTAGATGTTAATTAAACCTTTTTGCTGAGCATCCTTAAGAGCACTCTTAAGCCCTTTCTTGTTAATAGTGCGAATTCCAGCTGCTGATACCTTTAGGGTAACCCAGCGATTCTCCTCTTCAAGGAAGAATCTCTTGTTCATTACGTTGGGGTAAAACCTTCTTTTGGTCTTCTTGTTCGAGTGAGAAACGTTATTCCCAACCATTAATCGCTTTCCGGTAATCTGACAAATTCTTGACATCTCTCCTGTGTATTTTGGATTTGTATGATTTTCAAAACAGTGCGCAAAGGACGCTATTTTTATCCAAATATCCAAAGTATTTCGAAAAAAAATTGCTAATTTTTAGAAATTTTTCTCGCTTATTATCAATAGCCTTAGCATATTTAATGCGGTAACGGAACTTCGCAGGATATTTCTTTCGCGATCGTTACCAAAAGTGTATAGTTTGCTTATTGTTTGATTCTTAGATGCCACAGCAATCCAGATGGTCCCCACAGGTTTCCCCGGAGTTGCCCCTGTTGGGCCCGCTATGCCAGATGTGGCTATGGCGTAGTCGGTATCGAATTTTTTCATCGCACCTTGAGCCATTGCTTCTACCACTTGCTGGCTAACTGCGCCATTACTGTCTATCAACTTGCTATCAACTTCCAACAAATTGATTTTGGCCTCGTTAGAATAGGCCACTACGCCCCCCATAAAGTACTTTGAAGAGCCGGATAGCTGTGTAACAAGGTGTGCAATTGTTCCTCCGGTACAACTCTCAGCTAACGAGAGTTTTAACCTTTGACTGGATAGCATATTGCCAACCACAGAGGCCATAGAGTCTTCATCGTATCCAAAAATACTTTCGGGAATAATTTGCTTAAGTTTCACTATCTGGTCGTTAATATTTTGTTGAATTAACGACCTATTACTACCTGATGATGAAATTCTTATACGTATTGATAAAGGATTTGGTAGGTAAGCAACAGCAATATCCTTTGGCATTTCGCTCTCCCACTTGGTAAGTTTCTCGGCCAGAAACGATTCGGGCAGGCCAAAGGTATGGATTGTTTTATGGACAATGCTATTAGTGCTTGAGACAGCTCCAAGCCTTGGCAATACATGCTGGCGCATAATCTCTTTCATCTCGAAAGGGACACCCGGCATAGCAACAATCACCTTACCGTTTGTATTGAACCACATTCCGGGTGCAGTTCCCAGGGGATTGTGCAGCACCTCGCAAGATGAGGGCACTTGAGCCTGCTTAGCATTAAGATTGGTTAAAGGAAGACCACGCTTTGCAAAAATTTCTCGTATATGCTCAAGGGTTGGCTCATGCACTAGCAATTCTCCCCCAAACATTTGCGCTAGGGTTTGTTTGGTAATATCGTCGGTTGTTGGGCCTAAACCACCGGTAACTAGCACAACATCTGTTTTATCAATAGCCTGATTAATAGAGTTTTTTATCTGTTCAGCTGAATCGGATATTGAAATAATTTTGCGCACCTTTACCCCTATGGCATTAAGCTCTTGAGCCATCCATGCAGAATTGGTATCAACAATTTGCCCGATAAGAATTTCTTCACCAATAGTTATTATAACTGCATCCATTGAATAAATTATGAAAAAGTAGTTCTACTAAAGTTGTGGCATAAAGCTGGAGTAGGGAGTTCATAGAATGCCTAAAGTGCCTAGAGTTGAAAGTTTAAAGTTTAAAGTTTAAAGTCGAAAAGTCGAAAGTTGAAAGTCAAAAGTCCAACATCTATATATACATTTCAACAAATCCCCCACCAACAAAGCTTGTAAGAACTAAGATGCAAATTTAGCATATATTTAGGATTAGAGGTGTTTACACAATGTTATTCTTTAATAATATGCCTAACGCGTTGTAATAAAGTAGGATGCGAGTAGTTTACAAAAACGTAGGCCGGATGTGGTGTTAGGTTAGAAAGATTTTCAGCCGAAAGCTTTTTAAGACCAGATATTAAGCCCTGACCAAGACCCTGGCGAGCAGCAAATGCATCGGCCTGAAACTCCATTGCCCTGCTCAGCTTGTTGGTTAACATACCAATAAGCGACTCAACAGGCGAAAAAAGCAATCCGAAAGCCAGAAGGTTAAGGTGAAAAACGGGCTGGGTGGCATTTGTAAACCCTAAAGCGCGTGTTAGCTCAACGCTTTGCGCAACCCAGCTAAAAATGAATAGCACTGTAGCCGATTGTAGGGCACCAAGCGAAAAATTAATCCACATATGATGTTTACGGTAGTGACCAACCTCATGGGCAAGCACAGCCAAAATTTCACGGGTAGTCATCTTATCAATTAAAGTATCGTAAAGCACAACCCTACGGTTAGCACCAAACCCAGAGAAATAGGCATTGGCCTTGGTTGAGCGTTTTGAACCATCGATAACAAATACCTTGTTTACAGGAAACCCCACCTGCTGTGCAAACTGTTGAATAGCTTCGAGAAGCTCGCCTTGGGGCAAAGGTTGCTGCTTATTAAACAGCGGAACAATAACTCGAGAGTACAATGCATTGGCTAGTAGCGAAAATATTAGCAGAACACCCAATGCAATTAGCCAAAACCACTCCTGAGTAGCATAATAAATCCATATAATAAGCCAAAGTAATCCGCCTCCAATTATAAAACTAATGAGCAATGACTTTAGCGAATCGACAACAAAAAGTTTGGGTGTAGTTTTGTTGAAACCATACTTTTGCTCAATTACAAACGTTCCCCAAGCTGAGAAAGGTATTGAAGTAACCCAGCCGATAAAGCCTATTATACCTATGAATACCAACGAAGTAAACACATTGCCAAGATTAAACTCAGCAATCCATGAATGTAAACTACCCAACCACCCAAAGTAAAGCACTACTATAATAGCCACCAAGCTAATTGAACTTTGATAAAACGAAAAGCGAGTAGTTTCCACCTCGTATTTCTGCTGTAGGCTGTACCTCTGGGGAGGATAAACATCGGCTAGCTCGCTAGGTATTTCCTGGGAACGAGCTTTGAGGTTTAGGTAATCGAGAAAAAGTTCGAACAAGTACTCTAATACAATAATTACAAGAATAGCAAGTAGGATATAATTCATAAGTTAGTTGTTAAATAGCGCCATCTATAGGCGTTGTAGAAGTTCTATTCTATGCTCAATAATCTTCCGGTACCAGTTTACCTCTGGCAAGATATAGGCATCTTCCGATTTTTTGAGCCACTCGAGCGCAACATCAAAATTGCCCAAAATCTCGTTAGCTAGAGCCATATTGTAGGCCGCCCGGGCTACAATCTTGGGCCTGTTACTATGCTTACGCAAAACCTGTTGCCAAAGCGCCGCAGCATCGAGCCATTGGTTGTTCTGTGCCAATTCCGAAGCACGTTTCATTGGTTTTGGCCCCATTGCGAAGAAAATCCGCTGCTCATCCATCCATGAGGGGGCAATTTTTTTGGCGTATTGTTCACCTACCAAAAAGCCACAGTAGCTAGCCGAAGAGAAGAAACCCGGCAGCTGATCGCCCACCTGAACACGGTAATAGTCGGACTCCTCCCAAACCAAAGTATCGCGGTAAAGATATTCGGCGTGCACTTTTTGCTCGTACAAATCGTAAACACGCCAGTATGCATAAATACTCATGCTGAGGTAACCGTAATAGGCTTGCATAGTACCATCCC
>CAZTFJ010000049.1:8796-11625 GCA_964612255.1 uncultured Rikenellaceae bacterium
ATTCTAGCGAGATTAGCAAATCGGCATTGGTGCCCTGGGCAAGTTCCTGAACTTTAGCCCAAGAATAGGGTAAAATGAGCTTAGATGATTCATTGCGATAATGCTGCTTTACTGGAATATCGACATTCTGAAACCAAGGCGATTGCGCCAAGGTTTCGGAAAGTACCAATCCCGCCTCAACTGCAGCTGTACTATCGAGCGAGGCTTGCGCCATACTCTCGGGTGCACCCTTAACACCAGGATAGGTACCCACAATCACTAAGGGCTGGTTAAAACCTTTGGGAATAGATAAATCAGAGGGTTTAAGCGTTTGGATATCAACAACTCGATACTGAACACATGAACTAAAGGTTAGTGAGGCTAAACCTAGGAAAAGAATTGTAACCTTGCTAATAAAAAATTTTAAAACCATTGCTTGCTTTTTATAAGTTTTTGTACCCGCTAATAAACTACCTGCGCATAGCCCTTCGCAATCGCACCTCGAGCTGGCGAACAGTTGAGGGCCTTGAAATTATCTCTAAATCTCTTGATAGCAGGAACATCCTTGGCGTTTCATGCACATCGTAACTAGAGTAAACATCGCTTTCTGGAGCATAGGGTATTCGAGAATTAACCCAACTGAGGTTAAGACTCTGAATTTGATCTTCCCAAATGGCCGACTCATCATCAAGCGAAATGGCAATCACCTCAAACCCTCTATCCTTATAATCCTCGTAAATACTTTTTATACGAGGCAAATCCTCAATGCAATGAGGACACCACGACGACCAGAATAAAACCAGCTTGTAATCGGCATCAACATCGGCTAAATCAATTGAATTGCCGTTATGCTCCTTAAATGAGAAATTGTAAGCAGTATCGCCAACCCTTGATTTTGAAGCATTTGCAGATTCGTCTGCCACCGATTGCTTTTTTAACGGCTCTAGTTTACCAAACGCAGTGTAATGTAAGTAGTTTAATACATCGGCATAGTCCGATTGCTCAAAACCACTTACTAGCAGTTGCCTTAGGTGCCTTTTTATATCAATATCCATTGGTTGAGACAAAAGCAGATGCACACCACGAATAAACTCAAGATCTTGCTGTTCTTTGTCGAAATCGACACTAAAGAAAAAGTCTAGATAACCCCATATTCTTTCCTGTAATGCAGGCGTGTAAATTATTTTTTTGTTAAACAAGTCGATATTTTTCCACCACATTTTTCTGCACTATAAACTGATATTTTATAATTTCCTGGGACTAGGTTGACTATTATGCTTAATGGCTGGGGGTTGCTCAATTGCAATAAGTTTTGCAGCCAAAAGATTGGGTGAAGATGCAATTAGATTCTGAGCATAATTAAATAGCAACGAGTCGAGTCTGAAAAGCTCATTGTTTAACAGGCCACGAAAGGTTGACGTATCGGCATAAAAATCGGCCAACGACTTTATTAGCCAAGTTTGATGGGTATATGCACGTTTCTGCCTTTGATATTTCCAGTAAAGAGAATTCTCTTCCGATTTGGAAGAGCTAAGGCTATCTTCAGGAGCGAAAACTGTAGTATTCACATCAATTCTTGTCTCATTGCCCACCACTATGTTAAACTTTGTATTCTTACCAATCTCTATCCTATAAACACCTTTGGTGTGCAACGAATCTAAAGAAAACATATACCCCCCCTGCGAAATTTGCATAGAAGTATCGACTGGAACAAAGCTGCTACCATCAAATTTTAATAATCTGGCCTGGGGCGAGAATGCCTGCTGAACGGTAACCGAAATGTCAACTTTTTGAGCTATTGCACATTGTGAAACTAAATAGAAAACAGCAAGAAGAAAAAAACGGGTAATTTTCATAAAAAGACAAAAGTTTACTCTATTAAAAATTTAGTTGGCATAGGGTATAGGTCTGTAAACTATAACTTTACCCTTAACCACTCCATTCAGATCTATTGGGCTTGTTCCCACTTTCCGACCGGAAAATGAGGTATTCTGATGAGCCAACTCATAAATACCCTTAGCATAAACCTTAACAATTATGGCTGTATGCTGCTCCATTGTTTCGGTTATAGTGGTAAAGCCCTCTGTACGCTTTACTACGACCCCCTTAAAATGCACAATATCGCCAGGATAAACCGTTTGGGTTTTAAAATCGATGGGCTTACCGTAAACGTACATTCCATCCCATGAGGCATTAACAAGTTTGAGTGCCTGGTTGGCTAAATCCCAGCACTCGCCCCTATCAACTTGTTGTCCCATAACACTCTCAACGTACTTAACTATTTGCTTGTTTAATGGTGGAATTGAATCGTTTCCGAGGGTAGTAAATACTAAAGATCCAAATAGTATTGATGTAATAAATCTTTTCATAAAAATGCTTTTACCATAATAAACGTTGAGCAGCCAATTTTGGTTTAAGACTCTTGGATAAGTTTAAATATTTTAGCTTTTAAATCATCTGGATTAAAGGGTTTGAGAACAAAATCGTTCATACCAAGTCTAAATATTTTTTCCTGCACATCGAGCATAGCCGAAGCGGTTAATGCGACAATAGGAATTTTACTCTTAGTTTTATGCGGTAATTTTCTAATGACTCGGGTTGCCTCGTACCCGCTCATGACCGGCATTTCTAAATCCATTAGAATTATATCGAAATCATTTTTCTTTAACATCTCAACTGCTTCGGCTCCATTTTCGGCCAGTTCTGTTTCCATTCCCCAGTCGGTTAAGAATTTTATGGCAATAAATGAATTCATCTCATTATCCTCAACCAAAAGCACTCTGTATGGACGATTGGGTTTTGTCCAGCACGTCGGGGATACGCGCCACCGCTTTTTCGAAGGCTTCCAAC
>CAZTFJ010000050.1:0-11525 GCA_964612255.1 uncultured Rikenellaceae bacterium
CCTTTGGGTTATGAGCCCAACGAGCTACCAACTGCTCCACCCCGCAATATAATATGTTTAGTTTTAAAGAACTGTTGCGCCTGATTGCGGTGCAAAAGTAATAAAAATATACAACAATACAAACCCGCTCACTATTTTTTTAGGGCAAACGCATTTAAAAATTCAGTATAGCGGATATGGTGGTTAGTGTTGCTAGGGTAAACGCATTTATACATTTGTCCCGCTAGGGACTAAATATTGGTAGGAAAAATGATAAACGAATGATACTGTGCCGTTAGGTACAGAATATTCCGTACCTAACGGCACGGTGTCCTTATTCTGTATTTGTGTTCTACCAATATTTAGTCCCTAACGGGACATAAAAGCAAAAACAAAATATAATTAATTTACAGGCAGAGTGTTTTAAACAAATTTTAAATGCGTTTGCCCTGCTATTTTTTTTGATTAATTTACTGGATACAAAATTAAATCTACACTTAAAATAGCAAGTTGGGTTTTTGCACTGCTAATTACAATATAATAGTTAACACTATTTAGCAGACTGGCAACTACTTTTTACTTTAGATTGAGGTTGTTTGCCAAGGGCATACAGTAAAAAATGCTATATTTGCAGCAACTCCAAAGAAAGGTTATGTCAAAAGAAAAATCGAAAACCAAGAAGAAGTACATCCATAAGCTTAAGCACAAGTATAGGCTAAGTATTTACAACGATCAAACATTCGAAGAGGTTTTAGTTATGCGGTTGTCGCGGCTAAATGTAATTTCGGTGGTTGGTGGTGTGGCTATTCTGCTTATAGCACTTGTTACTATACTCATAGCGTTTACTCCAATTAAAGAATTTATACCAGGATATCCCGATGGCAATACGCGTAGGAATATTGTAGAGAATGCCCGTAAAGCCGATAGTCTTGAGCGTGAACTTCAGCAGTGGAAAATCTACCTTGGAAATCTGCACACCATTTTACGTGGCGAGAGCCCCGATAATATGGAAAGCATTCCCGACACATCTATTATGTATAGCGAGATTAGCTTTAGCCGTTCGGAGCAGGATTCGCTTCTTCGCTTACAAATTGAGACCGAAGAACTTTACAACCTTTCGGTTGTTGGGAACAATAACGAGAATGGCGATCTCACTCGTATGCATTTTTTCCCACCTGTTAAAGGCGTTGTAACCAATTCTTTTAACGCTAAATACGGCCATTGGGGTGTAGATGTGGTAGCCCCACCTAGCGAGGTAATTGTTGCCGTTGCCAATGGAACTGTTACCTTATCGAGTTGGACCCTCGAAACGGGCTATGTTATACAAATACAGCACGATAATAATTTGCTGTCAGCATATAAGCATAATAGCAAACTTCTGAAAAAAGCAGGCGAAAAGGTAAAGGCTGGCGAGGCCATTGCCATTATTGGTAATTCTGGTGAACTTACTACTGGGCCTCATCTACATTTTGAGCTGTGGCATAATGGAACCCCTATAAATCCAGAGCAGTACATAGTTTTCTAATAAAATGTACCATCAAACCCAGATGTAAGTTATGAAAAGGCGTATAGCCATATTAGGTTCAACTGGTTCAATTGGCACACAGGCTCTGGAAGTTATTGCCTCTCATCCAAACCTGTTTGAGGTTGAAGTGCTTACTGCAAATAATAACGCAGATCTTCTTATTAACCAGGCATTAATTCACAAACCCAATGCTGTGGTGATTGGGAATAAGGATTTTTATACCCAAGTACTTGTTGCTCTTGAGAACGAGGATGTTAAAGTTTTTGCAGGTGAGGAGGCCATTGCTCAGGTAGTTGAAATGGAGACCGTTGATATGGTGCTAACAGCCATGGTGGGCTACTCAGGGCTGCTACCTACCATTAATGCCATTAAAGCCAAAAAACCTATTGCCCTGGCCAACAAAGAAACGTTGGTAGTTGCTGGCGAAATGATAATGGCTTTAGCTAAGGAGCATAATGTACCCATTTTGCCTGTCGATTCGGAGCACTCAGCAATTTTCCAGTGCTTAGTTGGCGAGAATAATCCTATTGAGAAGATAATACTCACCGCATCGGGTGGACCATTCCGAAAGCTATCGCCCAAGCAGCTTGCACAAGTTACTCTAGCCGATGCCCTAAATCATCCCAACTGGTGCATGGGCAATAAAATTACTATCGATTCGGCTACGCTTATGAACAAGGGGTTTGAGGTTATTGAGGCCAAGTGGCTTTTTAACCTTTTGCCCGAGCAGATTGATGTGATAGTTCATCCCCAATCTATTATCCATTCTATGGTACAGTTTGAGGATGGGTCGATAAAAGCCCAAATGGGTTTACCCGATATGAAGTTGCCCATACAGTACGCATTAGGCTTCCCAACCCGGTTAAAGTCAGATTTCCCGAGGTTTTCATTCCTCAGCTACCCAAATCTAACATTTGAGGAGCCCGATACCGATAGGTTTCCGGCTCTCGATTTTGCTCGTAGCGCAATGGTTAGGGGGGGGAATGCTCCGTGCATACTGAACGCATCGAACGAAATTGCCGTTGAGGCGTTTTTAAATCAAAAGATAACCTTTTTAAAAATGGCTGATGTGGTTGAGGCGTGCTTAGAGAAACAGCCATTTATTGCACACCCAACATATACCGATTACATAGAAACCGATAGGGCAACACGCGAGTTTGCCAAATCGTTACTTTAGTATACAACTCTTTTAGTAATAATCTGTTTTCAATAAAAAAGTTATATGGGAATTTTCAATCAAATTGTTCAGTTCATCCTAAGCCTATCCATATTAGTTGTTCTGCATGAAGCAGGGCATTTTATGTTTGCCAAAATATTTAATACCCGAGTAGAGAAATTCTACCTGTTTTTCAACCCCTGGTTTTCGCTTTTCAAGTTTAAAAAGGGCGATACTGAGTACGGAGTTGGGTGGTTGCCACTGGGAGGCTACGTAAAGATATCGGGAATGATTGACGAGTCGATGGATACAAAGCAGATGAGCACTCCGCCTCAACCATGGGAGTATCGATCGAAACCTGCCTGGCAACGATTCCTTATTATTGCGGGTGGGGTTATTGTTAACTTTTTGCTAGCCATTGCCATTTACACCGCGGTTCTTTATACCTGGGGCGAGGAGTATTTGCCAACCGAAAACGTTACCCATGGCGTATATTGCGACCCCTTGGCCGAAGAAATTGGGTTTAGGAATGGTGATAAAATACTTGCTGTAGATGGCGAAAAGGTGGAGGCATTCAGCCAGATTCCTGCCGCAATTATTATTGATGGCGCTAGTCAGGTAACTGTTGAGCGCGATGGACAAATTGTAGATGTTGCCATAGACCCCGCCTATATCCCTCAGCTACTTAAAACGCAAATGCTTTTTCAGCCCAGAACTCCCCTTGTTATCGAATATATTGCCGAGGGTTCAGCAGCGCAGCAAGCAGGATTTGAGGTAGGCGATAAGCTTCAAGCTATCAATGGTCAGCAAGCCTATTTTTTCGATGAGTTTAAGGAAACCATTAGTACCAGCGCCTCAGATACGGTTAGTATTACTATGGATCGCAACGGCCAGCTGGTAGAACTATCGGTTCAGGTACCCGAAACAGGAGTTATTGGCATTGCCCCTAGGAGTCCTTACAGCTATTACGAGTTGGAGCGTATTGAGTATTCGCTAATATCAGCTATTCCTGCAGGAATAAGAAGCGGTGTAAACACATTCGAGAGCTACATAAAGCAGCTCAAGCTAGTGTTTTCGCCTAAAACCAAAGCTTACGAATCGGTTGGAGGGTTTATTACCATTGGCAGCATTTTTCCCAAAACTTGGAACTGGCAATACTTTTGGAACCTTACAGCATTCATATCTATAGTGCTGGCCATTATGAATGTTCTTCCAATACCTGCCCTCGATGGTGGCCATATGCTATTTCTTGTCTACGAGATGGTATCGGGGCGTAAACCCAGCGACAAGTTTATGGAGTATGCACAAATTTTGGGAATGGTTTTCATTTTAGCTCTTTTCATTTTTGCTAATGCCAACGATGTCATTAAACTTTTTAGGTAATTGCTATTACTTTGTGTGGCCATCGCCTATTTTTGTGCTAAATAGTTTTTTTGCATACATCAAAATATAGTATCAACACTAAAACCTAATGCAATGACAAGTTTTGTAATAGCTGGAGTACCGGGCGTATGGGAAATTATTCTCATAGTTGCCATTGTGCTGCTGTTTTTTGGCGGAAAAAAAATTCCTGAACTCATGCGCGGATTGGGCCGAGGCGTTGGCGAGTTTAAAAAGGGAATTCACGATGGCGAGGAACAGGTTAACAATTCAGATACCGAAAAGAAAGAGTAACCAAGCTATGCAGGGCTATCGATGGCATACATTAACCACAATGGTTTTTGTGATAATTTCTTTTGCTTGTTATTCGCTGCAAGCATCGGCTCGTAGCACCAACGACGGTAGCTGCAGCATTATTCAAAAACTCGATAGCCTTAAACAGCTCACGCAACAATTTAACCAAACGCCATTAGCTACCGACGAGCCATACCCCACATTTCCCGATTTGGTTTATGAGGTAAAAATTGCGGCCATCGACAACCTTTCGCCCATCTCGTTCGACTACAATGAGCATGTAAAAAGATATATTGATATGTATGGCCTGGAGCGTCGCGAGCAGGTGTCGCAAATGCTTGGCCTTGCAGAGCTGTACTTCCCTCTGTTCGACGAGATGCTCGATAAATATCAACTCCCATTGGAACTAAAATATTTAGCTGTTGTAGAATCGGCACTTAACCCCTTAGCCGTTTCAACTAGCGGAGCGGTGGGGCTTTGGCAGTTTAAGATTAACACCAGCCGTATGTTCGATTTAGAGGTAAACAGTTACATCGACGAGCGGATGGATCCAGCTAAATCGACTGAAGCGGCATGCCTTTACCTAAAATACCTTTACCGAATTTTTAACGATTGGCAGCTGGTTATGGCAGCATATAACGCTGGGCCTGGGGTTGTGCGCAACGCTATTTTTAGAGCAGGTGGCGAGACTAATTTTTGGAAGATATTCTACTATTTGCCCCAGGCAGCACAGAATTACGTGCCAGCATTTACAGCAGCAACTTATATAATGCAAAATGCTGCTGCTCATAATATAGAGTCGGCGAGGCCAACAGCACTGTTTATGGAAACCGATACAGTACTGGTAAAACAGCAAATTACTCTTCAGGGTATTGCCCAGCACACCTCTATTCCGTTGGATTTATTGAGGTTTTTGAACCCAACCTACAGAAGAGGAGTAGTGCCTAAGAGTGAGGATGGAAGAGCCATTAGGCTGCCTGTATCATCTGTTCAACAGTACCTTGAGCAGGAAGAGGCTATTGCTAACAGCACACCAAACATTTCGGACTATCACGATGTTGTTGCTAAAGCAGGTTCTACTGAAAATCGTGTTAAGATTGAGCATACTGTAAAGCCAGGCGAGTATCTGCATAAAATTGCCGTTAGGTACAATTGTACAATAGACGATATAAACATTTGGAACCCCAAGCTATCGGCAGATTTAGCCATTGGGCAAACCATTACTCTGTGGCTAGATAAGCAAACCTACAATTTGATTGAGCAATCGGCAGAAGGATTTTAGTTGGGCAAGCTTATTAAAATGCATGGTGACTTGCTAGTGTGACGGAAATATCACAAATTTCAGTATTGTTGGATTTAGGGCTATGCGTAATAGACGACTTTTAAAAAAAAACAATATCTTAGCATTCAGCAAAATCGACTTAAAAATCAAAAAAAACTTGCTATGAAAAAATTTGCAATAGCTCTTGTTGCTGGCCTGATAATGATTTTAGCAACATCGTGCGACAAGGGAAGTGGTGGAAAGCGAACCCTACTACCCAATGTTACAGGTGCTGCTGGTGAAGTAGTTGTAGTAATGAGCCGATCGGTTATAAACGATTCTCTAGGAAATCTTTATAAAGAAATTCTTGAGCAGGAATACCCAATGATTCCCCAATCGGAGCCACTTTTTAATGTGGCCATGGTACCAACGGCTAGTTTTACCGATATTTTTAAAACTCACAGAAATATCATTATAACTAAGGTTGATGATAAGTTTAAAGAGGCTCAAATTGTAGCTCAGCGCGATGTTTGGGCGGCACCACAAACCATAATTAATGTGGTTGGACCCACTTTCCCTGCAATTGAGAAGATGATATCGGAGGAAAGGGATAGGCTTGTACATCTGCTAGAGCAGGCAGAGCGTGACCGTGTGGTGCAAAATGCCCAGAAATTTGAGGCAGAGGGTTTAAGGCTGTTGGTGGAGAAAAAATTTGATGTTTCAATGTACTTCCCCAAGGGGTATACCCTTAACCTCGATACCACAGATTTTATTTGGGTTTCATACGAAACGCCACATACAAGCCAGGGAATTTTTATTTACGAGTATCCCTATACTGATGACAATACCTTTACCCCGGAGTACCTAATAGAGAAGCGTAACGATTTTTTGAAGAATTATGTGCCAGGCCCCACACCCGGTAGCTACATGGTTACCGAGACCATTATTCCGCCTAAGTTTAATTCGGTAATGTTTAAAGGGCGATACTTTGGTCAGCTTCGCGGTCTTTGGGATGTATACCAACATCCTATGGGAGGACCCTTCACTAGTCTAACCACCATAGATGAGGAACGAAATAAGGTAATTACAGTTGATGGTTATGTTTATGCCCCGAGGCTTAAAAAACGCAACTATATTAGACAGGTTGAGGCATTGCTGCAAACCGTAACCCCAGAAATAGTTAAGGAGAAGGAGAAATAAATGCAATTATTAGCAATATAAAAGGAGGCCTTAAGCCTCCTTTTTTTATTGTGTGGTGAATGCGCTTAACTTTCAATATCGCTGTTTGAACCTTTCGATAGTCCACTTCGAATAACCCCTCTATTAGAGGATTTTATAAAGTTGAGGATTTGGTCTCGCTCTGGGGTTATAGGCATCGATTGCTCAATTTCTTTAATTGCTTGCGATATGTTGAGCCCTTTGCTGTATATGGTTCTGTAAATCTCTTGAATTTGAGCCACCTGTTCGGAATTAAACTGACGCCTGCGAAGGCCAACCACATTTAATCCTACAAACGATAATGGCTCACGACCGGCTAATGCAAATGGAGGCACATCCTTATTTACTTTGGAGCCACCTTGAATCATAACGTGGGTACCAATCTTTTCGAACTGGTGCACTAAACAACCACCCGATAGGATAGCAAAATCATCTATCTCTACCTCGCCTGCAAGCTGTACGGCATTTCCCAGAATAATATTGTTCCCTAAAATACAATCATGAGCAACATGAACATAAGCCATTAGCAAGCAATTTTTTCCCACTCTGGTAGTTCCACGCGAGGCTGTGCCCCGATTTACTGTTACACACTCCCTAATCACGGTGTTGTCGCCAATTTCAGCAGTGGTAATTTCGCCTTTAAATTTCAAATCTTGTGGAATTGCTGCAACTATAGCACCCGGAAAAATTTTGCAGTTTGAACCAATTCTTGCACCATTCATGATGGTAGCATTTGGGCCAACCCAGGTGCCATCTCCTATTTCAACATCCTCTGCAATATATGCAAAAGGGTCTACGGTAACGTTACTTCCAATTTTAGCGTTGGGGTGAATATATGCCTGAGGTGATATCATAAACTATTTCTGTTTTACAATTTGGGCAAGCAACTCGCCTTCCATAACTAGGTTTTCTCCCACAAATGCCTGACCGAACATGTTGGCAATTCCCCTACGGATTGGTTCAATAAGTTCTAATCGAAAAACAAGAGTGTCGCCAGGCACGACCTTACGCTTAAATTTCACCCTATCAATTTTTAGGAAATAGGTAACGTAATTCTCGGGATCGGGAACTGTGTTAAGAACAAATATGCCGCCTACCTGAGCCATAGCCTCAATCTGGAGAACACCAGGCATAACGGGTTCATTAGGGAAATGCCCCACATAGAACCCTTCGTTCATGGTTACATTCTTAATACCTACAACAGAATTTTCATCCATTTGCAAAACCTTGTCAATCAGCAGAAATGGGGGTCTGTGTGGTAATATATTTTTAATTTGATTAATGTCGTATAGAGGCTCCTGGTTAAAATCTATTTTAGGAATATTGGGTTTCATGGCCTCTTTTCGCGCCATCTTTCTGATAATTTTTGCCAGTTCTGTATTGGCATGATGTCCAGGGCGCTTTGCAATAATTTTACCTTTAATTCTACGACCCACAAGAGCCAAATCGCCAACAATATCGAGTAGTTTATGGCGAGCAGGCTCGTTATGGAAACGGAGATCTACATTGTTAAGAAACCCTTCGGGTTTAACGTGCACTCGCGGTTTATTGAATAAATCGGCAATTCTGTCGAGCTCGTCCTGGGGCACTTCATTTTCCATTATTACAATGGCATTTTGCAAATCGCCACCTTTTATTAGGTTGTTCTTTAACAGAACCTCTAACTCATGGAAAAAAACAAATGTACGGCAAGGCGCAACCTCTTCGGCAAAATTATTAAGGTTGATAAGCTGGGCATACTGGTTGCCAAGTACCTTAGAGTTATAGTCGATTAAAACATCGATACTGAACGATTCGTCGGGATAAGCAGCTATTTCAATTCCCCGTTCTGGGTCTGAGTAAACTAGTTTTTCTTTAATAACATAGAATCCACGTTCGGCTTCCTGTGTTTTAATACCAACTTTTTGAATTTCTTCAACAAAAAACTTGGCGCTTCCATCCATAATGGGCATTTCTGGACCATTCACCTTGATGTAAGCATTGTCTATTCCTAAACCTGAGAGGGAAGCGAGAACATGCTCAACGGTGGCAACTTTAACACCGTTTTGTTCTATTGTTGTACCCCGCGAGGTGTCTACCACATTGTCGGCAATGCCCTCAATGGTAGGTTCGCCTTCAAGGTCTGTTCTAATAAACTTATATCCGGTATTTTCTGGTGCAGGGCAAATTTCGAGGTTTATATCGACACCTGTATGGAGCCCTTTGCCAGTAAATTGTATGGGGTTGTTTAGTGTTGTCTGTTTTTCAAGCATAGCTATGTGGTATTAAGAGGTAAAAAACCCTCAAAAATACTTAAAAAAAATTATTATTTACTATTTATTGTCAATCAATTGCTTAAGCCTGTCGAGGTCGCGTTTCATTTCGGGGAGTTGCTTAAACACAACAAAAGAGCGGCTAAACTTTCGGGTTGGTAAGGCTGGTGAACCTATGTATATCTCATTTGGTTCTTTAAGGCTGTTGGGTACTCCGGTTTGAGCCGATAGTTTTATCCCATCGGCTATGGCAATGTGCCCCGATACGCCAACCTGACCACCGAACATACAGCTCTTACCAATTTTGGTCGATCCGGCAATGCCCGTTTGCGCAGCAATTACTGTGTTCTCGCCAATCTCGGCATTGTGTGCTACTTGTACAAGGTTGTCGAGTTTAACCCCTTTGCGAATTACTGTTGAGCCCATAGTTGCCCTGTCGATGGTTGTATTGGCGCCAACCTCTACGTTGTCTTCAATAACAACATTGCCTATTTGAGGTATTTTCTGATACGAGCCATCGGTTTGAGGTGCAAAGCCAAATCCATCGGCTCCAATTACTGCTCCTGAATGGATAACACAACCGCTCCCAATGTTACAGCTATTGTATACTTTAGCACCCGCATAAAGAATTGTATTATCGCCAATAGTAACGTTATCGCCAATGTATACCTGCGGATATATTTGTACGTTGTTACCAACCGAAACATTTTTCCCAATATAGCAAAGGGCACCAACATATATATCGCTCCCTAATTTGGCGGATTTCTCTATAACAGCCTGTGGATGAATTTCAGCCTTGGGCTGTTGGGCTGCTGCCACCAGGCTTAGCAACTTGGCAAACGATTCGTAGGCATCGGCAACTCGTATAAGGGTAGTACTAACTGGATGTTCGGGTTCAAAATCGTTGTTAACCAACACTGCCGACGATTGGGTTGTGTATATATATTTAGTGTACTTTGGATTAGATAAAAATGATAGCGCTCCGGGAGCGCCCTCTTCAATCTTAGCCACTGTGCTAACTTTTACGGCAGGGTTTCCGTCAACAGTGCCGTTTAAAACCTCAGCAATGGCTTGGGCTGTAAATTCCATGGTATGCTTGCTTAATTTGGTGCAAAACTAACAATTAAAAATGAAATAAGCTAAACGCTACTTTGGATAGCACAGAAAATATTTGGTGATTTCTTTTGATAAAATCTTGGCGTTTACCATATCGGATGCGCTGGCAATGTCAATCAGCGAGCCGTCTTTGTAAAGGATTTTTATTGATTCTTCAGACATCCTGTAGGCGTTATTGCTAACAGAACCCGTGAACACAAAATAGTGTGAGTGTTTTGCAACATTCTGGTTCAGGTTTTCAAATTTGGACTTTTGAACCTGTACTTCATCTGTTGTAAACTCGTTGTTTCTTAGTTCAACCTTAAAAAGTTGGCGGTTGGTTACCATTTTGGCAAGGGTAGATAAAACCATATCGTTATGCTTTTGCCATTGCTTGGCTGCTACTCTAATATCGGAGTCGTCAACATTTACAAAGTGAGCAATAGCATTGGTGCTGAGATTTTTATCAAACCCATTTTCGGCCTTACTATTCAAGAAAAAGCCAAGTGCTGGTGTACACCATAAATCCTCACCTTGCAATGCTAATTCCTTAGCACGGTTTAACAGCTGGGTAAGTAACTTTTCGGCAGAAAGTACGGTTTTGTGCAAATAAACTTGCCAGTACATCAATCTGCGTGCAATAATAAATTTTTCTATGGAGTAAATCCCCTTGGCATCAACCACCAAGTTATCGTCCACCACATTAAGCATCTTTATTATGCGGTCGGAACCAATAGCCCCTTCGGTGACTCCGGTAAAAAAGCTGTCGCGACGCAAGTAATCGAGCCTATCAACATCGAGCTGGCTTGTAACTAGCTGGTGTAAGAATTTTTTTTGGTATTTGCCCTCAAAAATATCAATAGCCATAGTGAGCCTGCCACTTAGCTGCGTATTGAGTTCACGCATAATACACTTGCCAATATCTTCATGGCTAATTCCTTGTATCAGGCTAAATTCTAAAGAGTGCGAAAATGGTCCATGCCCAATATCGTGGAGCAGGATTGCTGCCGATGCGGCCTCTGCTTCCTCGTAGGTAATGTTGTGCCCCTTGGCACGTAACACATCAATTGCGAGCTCCATAAGGTGCATCGCTCCCAGGGTGTGCTGAAATCGAGAGTGGTTTGCTCCAGGATACACTAGGTAGGTTAGCCCAAGCTGTTTGATATGCCGAAGACGCTGAAAGTAGGGGTGCTCAATAATATCGTATGCTAACGGGTAGGATATGCCAATGAATCCGTGAACTGGGTCGTTAACAATCTTTTTTTTATTTGTTGAAACCATGGCCTTTTTAGTGTAATTATTTATCCATAGCGTTTACAGCAGGGTAATGGTACAAAAAAACCAGCTTGCGCTGGTTGCAAAAAT
>CAZTFJ010000051.1:0-11472 GCA_964612255.1 uncultured Rikenellaceae bacterium
GTAATTGATTGATTGATTGACCTGCCATCGTCCGAAGGTCCCTTGCCAAGGGCAGGTAAAATGGCAGCGTCAATTTAATATGGAGTTTAAGGTTTAAAGTTTAAAGTTTAGGGTTTAGAGTTTTGGTGTAGCCAATAGCCTACATCAAATGCATCAAAAATAAATAAAAATGAACCAACCAGAAGTAAGGATAGAGTTCGAAAGATCGATATCGAAGGTTAGTCCGCCCGACCTGCTAAAGCAAAAGCTAATTATGAACGATATGGGATTTTATCAGCGGGTGCTTAGCAAAAAAATTGAAGAGAGCATAGGTGCACAGGTTTTAGGTGATAAAGATGTTTTAATAATTCGATACGATTTGGAAGGCAATAGGCAAATTGATGTAACCCAGATAAGTGGGAATATTGCTGCTGCTGTACAAAGTTTAGCCCAAGGTATATTCCCGTTGAATTATAAAAATGCCAAGCAATAATTTAATACCAATGAGAATCTTTTATAGTTTATTATTTGTTTCAATATCTTTTTTTTATGGCTGTGGGTTTAGCTCAAAGCCAAGCTCAGAAAAAATTTCAAAAGAAAAATTACCAGTAGCATACGCTAAAAGTTTCACAATCGCGAAGCACCCAGACGGTTTTCAACTTACCGTTACAAATCCTTGGCAAAATGCACAAGGGATTGAGTACAACTACTTGCTAAGCACTGACCACCAAAAAAGTGCAGTAAGTACTTTCAACGAGACTATTCCAATACCCGTAAAGCGTGTTGTGTGTCTTTCTACAACACACATTGCTTTTATTGATAGGCTAAATTCTTCTGAAACAATAGTGGGCGTATCGGGTGCAGGGTTTGTTTCGAGCCCCAGCGTGCGCGAGAGAGTTGCCGCTGGGCTGGTAAAGGATGTGGGGTACGAGCAAGCTCTTAGTTACGAGCTGCTGGTAAGCCTAAATCCCGATGTGGTTTTTGCATACGGTGTGGGGGCAGAGATGGCTGGATATCTCCAAAAACTTAAGGATTTGAATATCCCTGTTGTATTTATTGCCGATTATCTTGAGGAAAATCCGTTGGGCAAGGCCGAATGGATTAAAGCCTTTGGTGTTATGTTTGGCAAGTACAAGCTGGCCGATAGCATATTTAGCGATATTGCCAACCAGTACAATGCTGTAAAAGCTGGGTTGCCGGCTCGAATCGATAAGCCTAATGTTTTTATAAATTTGCCTTGGAAAGATGTTTGGTACTTTCCTGGTGGGCAGGGTTATATGGCTAATCTTATAGCCGATGCTGGTGGAGATTATTGCCTTTCGCACCTCGAGGGTATAAAGAGCCATCCGTTTAGCATTGAGAATGCGTTAGAATACGCATCAACTGCCGATATTTGGATAAATCCTGGTACAGTAAATACTCTTGCCGAAATAGAAAATCAGTTTCCCATAGTTACGAATTTGCCTGTAATGGCAGGCAGAAAGGTTTTTAATAATAATAATAGGGTAAACCCTTCGGGTGGAGTCGATTTTTGGGAGTCGGGTGTGGTTAATCCTCATATCATTTTAAAAGATTTAATTGAGATATTTCATCCTAATCAGCTTAACCATGAGCTGGTGTACTACAAACCCATACAATGAGCAGTTGGTCTCCTAAAGCGCTATGTTTTGCAAACAGAAACCTGCTGGTATTTATTGGCTTGGGGCTTTTGCTTGTGGTTTTTTTTGTGCTCGATTTGCTTCTAGGATCGGTATCAATTCCTTGGCTAGATGTAGTTAAATCGCTATTTGGCAAATCCGATAATTTGGTGTGGAATACCATTGTGCAAGATTTTCGTTTGCCCAAATCGGTTACAGCTGTAATGGCTGGCGCAGCATTATCGGTAAGCGGTTTGCAAATGCAAACAACATTCCGTAACCCGTTGGCAGGCCCTTACGTGCTGGGTATTAGTGCGGGCGCAAGTTTGGGCGTAGCAATTATGGTGCTGGGAGTGGCCTCGGTTGGTATGGCCAGCCTATCGGGTTTGGCAACCAGTTTGGGTTTGGCAGGTGCTGCCATACTTGGGGCAATTGTTGTGCTACTGGTGGTACTAGCAGTATCTGTTAGGGTAAAAGATATAATGACAATTCTTATTCTGGGTATGATGTTTGGCTCGGGCGCCTCGGCGCTGGTAAGCGTTTTGCAGTTTTTTAGCAGCGAGTCGATGCTTAAGGCTTTTGTTATTTGGACTATGGGTAGCCTTAGTTCGGTGGCTGGTATGCAGCTACAAGTTTTTGCTATAATTATGTTAGTAGGGCTGGTGCTTAGCTTAATATCTACACGTTTGCTAAATGTGATGCTACTTGGCGACTCGTACGCCAAAGGGGTGGGGCTAAACCTAACGCTTGCACGTGTGCTGGTTTTTTCATCAACTAGTTTGCTTGCTGGCGGGGTTACTGCCTTTTGTGGTCCCATTGGTTTTATAGGCATTGCCGTTCCACACGTGGCGCGTATGGTTTTTAAAACGGCTAACCATGCTGTGCTGATCCCTGGTGTAATTTTGTTGGGAAGTGTTGCCATGCTTTTTGCCGATATTGTATCGCAGCTACCCGGATTTGAGGTTACTTTGCCAATTAATTCGGTTACCGCTTTGCTGGGTATTCCCATTGTGATATATGTGGTAATTAAGAACCAACGATTTGCTGCTGTGTAGTTATGGAAACCCGTACATCAATATCAATAAAAGATTTAGAGGTGGGATACAATCCCCAGGAACCGTTGTTGCCAAGGTTCTCGGTAGATGCCAATTTGGGCGAACTAGTGGCTTTGGTTGGTCGGAATGGTATTGGAAAATCGACGCTACTGCGCTCAATTATAGGGTTACAGCAACCACTGTTTGGCCAGATTTTAGTAGAGGGGATAAGAACAGCACTACTGCATCGGAAGCAGCGAGCCAAGGCCCTTAGCTATGTGCCTGCTGAGCCTGTTAGGGTGGCCAATCTGTTTGTTCGCGATTTTGTGGCCGTGGGACGTTTCCCGCATTTAGGTTGGTCGCGCACTTTGGCAAGCGCCGATTGGCAAATGGTTGACTACGCGCTAAATATTGTTGGCATAGACCATTTGGCTGGTAGAGATATTACTACTATTAGCGATGGTGAGCGACAGCGGGCTATGATTGCCTTTGCCCTGGCGCAGGATACCCGAATAATTGTGCTCGACGAGCCCACAGCTTTTCTCGATTTGCCTAACAAGTACGAAATGGTTAACCTGCTATCGCATTTGGCGCACGCCAAGGGGAAAACCATTGTTTACTCAACTCACGACTTACAGGGCGCTATACATGAGGCCGATACCATTTGGATGATGCTACCCACAGGTTTTACTGCTGGAGCACCAGAGGACTTAGCTTTGCAGAATTGCTACCAGAATTTGCTACTCGATACCAAGGTTGAGTTCGATAGCGAGCAGGGTATGTTTCGTAACAAGCGCAAAGCATCCAAAACGGTTGCCCTTGAGGGCAATGGTATGGTTTACACCTGGACCGCCCGAATGCTTGAGCGGGTTGGGTGCACGGTTGACAATTCAAATGAAGCTACTTTAAAAATAGTTTGCAATACCCACCACAGCGGTTATGAATGGACTGTTTTGCAAAACAACAAGTTGGTGTTTAAGGTACAGAGGTTAGCCGATTTAGCCTGGAAACTTAGGGTGTTACTCTAATCTATACAAAGAGTTAGAGCTAAAGTTAAAATGGTGCAGTTTAACTAATATTTAATCCCTTTTCAATATTCTTTGACAAATCCCCAATAAAACGAGCCATTTGAGCACCGTCAATCACATCGTGGTCTAATAGAATTGACACGTTTAGCATTTCTCTAATCTCTATCGTGTTGTTTACAACCCGAGGCTTTTTTATTATTGAGCCAATACCAAAACAAATAGGATGAACTGATATTGGAATAAACCAGCCATTAATAATACTCATCATACCTAATGATGTAAATGCAACGTTCCCCATTTTTTTAAAGGCTGTTTTTGGGTGCTTTAGTATATACTTCCAAAATAACCTTCTTAGGTAACTGGGCAAAAAATAGTATGCTTTCTCCCATTTTTTCGTTTTTTTCTGAAGCACAATTTCTTTGTCTGTAAATTCGGTATTTTTCGCCTCTGAAATTTTATTTGTTATATCGTTAATAGTTAGTTCATTTGCTCGCTCAATTATTAGTGGTATTGGAACATTATTGCCATTTAGCTTCTTCTCTACCACAATAGAAACATTTATATCATCAAAAACTATTAAGCTATTCTTTCCTGTTAAGTATGAACTAGAAGTGTCATATTTTTTTATTGTTCTAGATATTACACTGATAAGCCATGCATTAAATGAAATCTTGTTGGAATGTTTTTTATTATATTCCCTAATTTTCATTCTACTTTCAGTCACATCAAATTCAACTAACCCTGTTACATGATGTTTACTATTTCCAATTTCACAAATGTCAATGGTCGCAATTCTAGAGTTAGGAAATTTTTGTATTCTATAGTTTTTCATTTCTATTTTTTTAAAATCAAATTTGGTATATTTTAGAGTCTAACTCTACTCCAGTACTTGAACCTTTCCAATGTTTATAAGATGTTTCAGCACCCAGCGTAGCTCGTTGTATGAGTAATTATCGCCAAGGGTTTCTTTTGCTGGTGTAAGCTGCAAGCTACTGGCATTGCAAAAGTATTCTGTAATGGTTTCAATTTTTTCGGGAGGTACAAGCTGTTTAACCTCAATATCGCCAGAAGATAGGTAACGGGTAAGGTGGCCAGCAACGGTCGATTCGGCCAAAGCGCGTTCCTGGGCAATTTGGGCAATGGTTTTGCCCTGTTGAAACAGGTTGTAGCTAATTTCCCAAGTTTTTAGTTTGGCCTCTTTTTTTGGCTCTTCAAAAACATCACCTTCGGGTATTGGTATGTCCTTTTCGTTCATGAATGCTCGCACAATATCAATAATATCGTTCCCAAAATCGGCTATTTTTTTGGGGCCTAAGCCTTTAATGGGCTTGAGTAGAGCCTTGTGATACGGTAGCTGGTTTACAATATCGTATAGGGTGTTCTGGCGTAATATCCTATAAACCTTAACGTTTTGCTCCTGGGCAACTTCATGGCGCCACTGGTGTAGGCGCTCGAATAGCTCGGGGTGGTCAATTTCCGCTGCAGGCACTTTGGCAGGTGCTTTGGTTTTCTTCTTTTTCACCTCGTCGATAGCGGCTTTGGCTCGCGTATCGAGGTAGCTTAGCAGGTCAAATCCCTTTTCGCAGGCTGTTAGGCAAATAATCTTTTCGGCTATTCCTTTGGTAATTCTATCGAGCTGTTCCTTGGCTTTGCTCTCTAGCTCAATACTATCCGACTCGTAATTTGAGTTGGTGAAGGCAGGTAGCAGTTCATCGTTGAGCTTGGGCAAAAAGTAGGCTACCGCTTTTACTATTCGTTCTTGTAGGGCAGCGTTATTTTGTACCGAATTGCTTTCCAGCACAATTTTCTGAATTTGATGACGGAATTTATTGGAAACATCAAAAATCTCGATGTTAAATTTCCCTGCAAGTGCCGAGAATGTTTCGGCAAGTTTTGGCGGGAAGCTGCTGGCATTTGTGCGATGGCTTTATTTGGGGAAAAATATGGTGATATTGTTCGTGTTGTAGATATGGGTTGGTCGAAAGAATTATGTGGTGGTACACATGTTAATAACACTAAAGAAATTATTGATTTCGCGATAAAGTATCAAAATTAAAAAGGTCTAGCACCATATCGCGCTGGTAATCAACTTGTGCTTGGGTAAGTTGGGTTTGGTCGGGCTGGTTTTTTTCTACATCCTCAGAAAAACCTGTTACGGTTTTATCGGTAATAATGGCGTTGGTGTTTACCTTGGAGCTAAGCACCAGCCCGTTAAGCGAACGGCAGCGACTAAGCGCCACGTAAACCTGCCCGTGGGCAAAGGCGGCTTGCGCATCAATAATGGCCTTATCGAATGTTAGCCCTTGGCTTTTGTGTATGGTAATTGCCCACGCCAGTTTAAGCGGATACTGTTTAAACTCGCCAGTTACGTTTTCTTTAATTTCCTTGGTGTTTGGGTCAATAGTGTAATTAGTGTTTTCCCATTCCAGTGGAGTAACCAGTATGGCAGAAGCATCGCCGGGGCATTGCACATAAATGCCTTCCTCGTCAATATCCTCAACGGTTCCAATTTTCCCATTAAAGAATAACTTCTCGTAGGTAGGATCGTTTTTTACAAACATAACTTGGGCGCCAACTTTAAGCGTTAGCTCGTAGTCGGTGGGGTAGGCGTGTTCAGGAAAATCGCCCTTAACGGTGGCTGTAAAAGTGTGCGGTTCGGTTTTTAGCTCTTTTAGCTTGCGAGCATTCAAACTTTGGGCCTGATGGTTATGCGTGGTTAGGGTTATGTAACCCTCGCTATCGGCGGGTGCAAAGTTTGCGATGTACCTCTGGTTTAGCATTTCCACATCGTTGGCATTGAGCTGGTTGTTGCGCACCTTGTTTAGCAAGCTAATGAATTGCTCATCGCTTTGCCTAAAAATGTCATTTAGCTCAATGCTCACAAAATTTGTTTGCTTAAGCGCACGGCTGCTAAAAAAGTAAATGGTATCGTAATATTCGCTTAGTATAGCCCACTCATCGTCCTTGGCAATGGGGGCAAGTTGCTGTAAATCGCCTATCATAAGCAGCTGAACGCCACCAAATGGCTTGGTTTTATCCTTAAATCGCCTAAGTACCGAGTCTATTCCATCGAGCAAATCGGAGCGCACCATACTCACCTCGTCAATAACCAATAGGTCCAGGCTTTTTATTATGTTGATTTTTATTTTGCTGAATCGCTGAATGCGGGAGCCTTCGTTGTTGCTTCCTTTTGCGCTGTATGGTAGTTGTGGCCCAAACGATAGCTGAAAAAACGAGTGAATAGTAACTCCCCCAGCGTTAATGGCAGCTACACCGGTAGGGGCAACTACCACCATTCGTTTTGAGGTGGTTTGCTTGAGGTAGTGAAGAATAGTCGTTATTCCTGTACCCGCTTTGCCAGTTAAAAATATGTTTTTACCCGTTGTTTCTACAAAGTCGAGGGCAAGCTGTAGTCTGGGGGTTATCTTTATATTCATTTTTAGCAGTATCTTCTATCGTAATCTTATGTGTTAAAATTACAACGATAAAATGAATCGCCAAATTTGATTTTGGGTAAAACTAAAACATTGCTTAGCATCGTTTAACAATTACCTTTGCGTGTTAAGTTTTTAAAAAGGGCTATTTTTACACAACAAAATAAATGCAACATATTATGGTTAGAAAACAGGCATTGATTTTTATTTTAGCAGCTATGGCGGTTTTTAATTCATGCACTTGCCGTCGTGAAGCTAAAATTCCACTAGATACAATTGATGTGGATATTTCAGTAATTCGTTTCGACAGGGAACTATTCGAGCCTAACTCCGATAGCATTTCCAAAACAATAGAGTATTTGGATACGCGCTACGGTAACTTTTTCAATTTGTTTACCAACGATATCATTGGAATTGGAACCTCAGCCAATCCTGACTTTAACAATTTCCTACTCAGCTTTACTACCGATAGGATGGTATCGCAAACCTATAACGATGTTCAGCAAGTTTTTGATAATACGCAGTGGCTCGACGAAACGCTAACCGATGCCTTTAAACGTTATAAGTTTTACTTTCCGGAGAAGATTATTCCAGAGGTTTATGGGTTTATATCGGGTTTTAACAACTCTTTAGTAATTGCCGATAGCCTTGTTGCCATTGGTTTCGACAGGTATTTGGGGCGTAGTTGCGAGTACTACACTAAGCTTGGTATTCCCGTATACTTGCAGTACAATATGTATCCGCAGAAAATACCTTCGGACTTGCTTAGGGCGTGGATTTTCACAGAATTCCAGTTTAACGATTCCATTGACAACTTGGTGAACAATATGATTTACGAAGGTGCTCTGATGTATGCCACTAAGTTAATGCTACCCGATCAACCCGATAGCTTGCTTTTTGGATTTTCGCCAGAGCAAATGAAATGGTGTCGAAGTAACGAGTCGCATATGTGGGGCTATTTGGTAGAGCATAAGCTGCTTTTCGATACCGATAACTTTACCATTAATCAGTTTGTTAGCGGTGCACCTTTTACCAAAGGTTTTCCTCCCGAATCGCCAGGAAGGGCAGCGGTTTGGTTGGGGTACCGCATTGTGTCGCGCTTTATGGATAGAAACAGCGATTACGATTTACAGCAATTAATGCTCGAAAAGGACTACCAAAGCATTTTGGCTAGGGCAAGGTATAATCCGTAGTTTAAAGTTTAAAGTCGAAAGTTTAAAGTCGAAAGTCGAAAGTTTTAAGTTGAGAGTCAAAAGTTAATAGTTGGAGAGTTCATAAACATTTGCCTCTGCATTTAGGTTGGTTTGCTTAGGTAATCCAACATCTAATACCTCACGTCAACCTATCGGTTTACGAGACAAGCAACATCCAACATCAATATTCCTAAAGCAAATAGGTTCCAAAACAAAAACTCGCCGTGGAAAAATCCTTGCGGCGAGTTTTTTGGTTTTTAGGCTGGAGTATTTAAAATCTTTGAATTATCATCGATTTACACCCCATAGATGTTTCTATTGCTAAAAAGGTTGCGTGAGTAGTAAAAACAATTTACATTTTTTAGATACTTAAATACCTTATAAGTGGTAACCCAAAAAATCTTAGATGTTTATGGTAACAGATTTAGTTTCGTCCTTTTTTATTGTGATTGCTGCACTTCCTAATACAATATCATTTTGACCAAATACACCAAAGTAAAGAGTTGTTTGGGTACCAATTGCGTTTAAATCAAAAGTTTCCTGCAACTCAAAAGTAGCAATGCCATTGCTTTCAGTAACTACTGATTTACTTGAATGAAGGGGTTTAAAAAAACTAGAGGTGGGCCCAGTTTGCTCTGTAAACATGTATACAATAACTCCCGACTGAACTACTCCACCTTGTTTCACTTCAACTTTTGCAAAAGCACCAACGTTGTCATCTTTATCGCATGAAGATGCAAGAACAGCTAAAGAAAAAATTGAAAATAAAAAAAATAGCCTTTTCATAAATACAAAAAATTTAATTTAAAAATCCTACTCTTAGGGCTTTTCGGTTACGCTCCGTTTAGTTGGTATCTGGACTCCAATAATATATTATAGATAAAAAATCACTTATTAAATCTGGTTTAATATCCTAGGTACTAATCCTTTTCAGACCCTATGTAGCGATATAGGTTTAAAAATGGTTAGTACTTCCTTAACCGCTCCATTTCGCGTTTCGAGTCCTTTTTCTTTAAATCTTCGCGTTTATCATGCAACTTTTTACCGCGGGCAAGCCCAATATCAACCTTAGCCAAACCTTTGGGGTTCACAAATAGCTTAAGTGCCACTATGGTAAGCCCTTTTTCCTTTGAGCTGCGGAATAGCTTGCGGAGCTCGGTGCGATTAAGCAGCAGCTTTCGCTCTCGTTTTGGTTCGTGATTATTGTAGGTGCCAAAATCGTATTCGGCAATATGCATCCCCGTAAGCCAGAGCTCGCCGTTAATAAACTTGCAGTAGGCATCTACCATGCTGGCTTTACTTTGCCTTATCGATTTAATTTCGGTTCCGGTAAGCACAATTCCAGCAGTGTAGGTTTCAATAATCTCGAACTGAAAGTACGCCTTTTTATTTTTTATTGATATTTTGGGTTGTGTTGCCATTTGAAATTTATAGATGAACAGGAATACTGAATATTACCACGAGTATCATCTCGGAAAAAAATACAAGTAGGGCAAAAATCAACAGCGAAATTAGTAAAAATCCCGGAACTCTCTCTTTGCTTACCCCAGAAAGCGCAGTAAAAGCATAGTATAAGTAAATAGCGCCTAAAGCACTTATCACGTAAAGGACTACTTTTGCTGTAGGAAAAATATATATTAGGCTAGTGAAAACCACCAAGAACGATGCGCAAACGGCCACTACTATTAGCGTATTGCTATACAACAGGTTGCCCTTAAAACCTTTCGAGAGTTTACTTATTACAAAGCTGGCAGCGTATAGGCTTATGATCCATTTTAACGAGCTGAATCCGAAATACCGGAATGCCAAGTTTACCGATTCGTTGTGGTGAATAATAATACCTGTAAAACTTAGTAATCCGGCTATTATCGATATTAGTAAAACTATTTTGTGCCCCACATTAGTTTTAGCATGGGTTGGTTCTAGACTGCTTAATATTTCCCAACCAGTTTTTGGTGATTTTAGCACCAATTTGAATATGTTGATTATCATACCTAACTCTTTCTCAGATTTGACCACAAAAATAGCTAATTTTACAGCATCTAGCAGATTATATTGATATGAGTGTACAGCATTGGAATCCCAATAATTATAATTTGATAACCATTTTAGGCCCTACTGCCGGTGGCAAAACCAGCGTGGCAACACATTTGGCTTACGCCATAAATGGTGAGGTGATTAGTGGCGACTCGCGACAACTATACCGCGGAATGGATTTGGGAACAGGTAAAGATTTACACGATTATATGGTTAATGGCAAGCCTATTCCTTATCATCTTATTGATATTGCCACCGCGGGCTCCCGATTTAATGTGTACGAGTACCAATCACATTTTTTAGATGCTTTCAATGATATTTTGGCAAGAGGAGTAACGCCCATTCTTTGCGGAGGCTCAGGTTTATACATTGAAGCTGCAATACGCGGCTATAGGCTTATTGAGGTGCCCGAAAACCCTGAACTTCGGGCTCAGTTGGCATCTAAAAGCCATGAGGAGTTGGAGCAGATGTTGGCATCAATGAAAAGTCTTCACAATAATACCGATACCGATACGCGAAAGCGTTTGGTAAGAGCCATTGAGATTGAAATGCACTACGCCAATACGTCTGCTAAGGAGTTTGAGTACCCTAAACTTAATAACATTGTTTTTGGGGTTCGCTTTCCGCGTATGCAGCAACGCGAGCGCATTACCCAACGGCTTAGGCAACGCCTAAACGAGGGAATGGTTGATGAGGTAAAGCAGCTGCTCGATGGTGGGGTTAGCGCATCGGATTTAATGTACTATGGATTGGAGTACAAATGGTTAACCCAATATGTGCTGGGCGAAATTTCATTCAATGAGATGTTTGCGGGATTAAACACTGCCATTCACCAGTTTGCCAAACGGCAGATGACCTGGTTTCGTCGTATGGAGCGCAATGGCATAACCATTCATTGGATTGATGGAGCCCTTACCATGGAGCAGAAGCAGGAGTTTATTATGTACACTTTGGCTAGGTGACCAGATTGGTTGTTGGATATGGGTTCAACCAGCCAATCTCAATCAACCAATCAAAACTCAAAACTCAAAACTTCATAAACTTTAAACTCAATATTCAATCGACGCTGACAGGAGCTTCGCACGCTGTCAGGTCACTTAATCAGAACTCAGAACTCTGAACTTTCAACT
>CAZTFJ010000052.1:0-11399 GCA_964612255.1 uncultured Rikenellaceae bacterium
GTGTGCGCGAAATGCTACGGAAGAAATCTTGGCACGTCGCAAAATGTTGATATAGAAACGGCTAAGCTTATCGAACTCGTCATCGGTAAGCTGTGCTTTAAAAATTTCGTTTAACCGCGAATTCATCATAAAAGAGAAAATCTTAAGGTAAATAGCATATTTCTATTGCCGTGCAAGACGTATTAACTCACTTTACTTTGCATTGCTTAAATGTATAAAAACGTTTAGCAAATGTTATCTGAAAATTTATTTTTTCTATTTAAATACCCAGCATAATATAGAAAAATTCTTTATTACAAATGGCAACATCAAGCCACTATTTTGCCACAAACAATGCATTACAGTAAAATACAGTGCATTACATACACAAGCAATAAAAAATTTGGAAAACTATGGAGAGCAAATTACCTATACAACACAAGAACAAATACTTATAACAAAAAAGGGTTGTTCAAAAAGCTATCCCACTCAAAAAAAATGGCTTTTCCCTAAACCTGATTTTGCTTTTTGAACAACCCAAAGGGGGAATTAAAAAACATTAGCTCCAGCCTAAAATTTGAAAATCACCCCCCAACTCTTGGTTTCGGTAAACTATTTTCAACTAAACTATTTTATTCCCTTGCTATTAAAAATAATACATTTTAAGGGAAAAATCAAGTAAAAGTAAAAATATTACTCAATCTCTTCTATTTGAGTTGATTTTTCCGTTTCCTCTGTTTTGGTAAGCAGATCTGTTACATCTTCGGTTGAGAATACGGCATCCATATCGAGAATCATAATAAACTTCTCATCGATATTGGCTACGCCCTCAATGAATTCTGATTTATACTTGCTACCAATACTAGGCGGAGGCATAATTTTCCCTTTCTCAATTTCAAGCACAGCTTGCACCGCATCAACCAAAGCACCTACCTGAATGGTTTCCCCATCAACAGCAGTATCTAGCACAATTATGCAAGTGTTGGTGGTGTATTCGGTGGGAGTCATGCCGAACTTAATACGAGTATCAATTACAGGCAATACGGTTCCTCGAAGATTGATAACCCCTTTCATATAGGTTGGGGCCTTGGGAACCTCTGTAATTTTAGTAAGTTCCAAAAT
Source organism: uncultured Rikenellaceae bacterium (assembly GCA_964612255.1). Lineage (GTDB taxonomy): Bacteria > Bacteroidota > Bacteroidia > Bacteroidales > Tenuifilaceae > Perlabentimonas. The sequence goes on from CAZTFJ010000052.1 coordinate 1,102, forward strand.
ATTAAGAACTTTGCCCACATGTGCTGCAAACTCTTCCTCGCCCAGTTTAAATGACAAGTATGAGTTTATTCGTGATAAGTTGTCCTGATTCATATTATTCATCTTTTTGGGTTATCGATATTATTTGTTTTCGTCGTCAGCATCAATCTTAAAATCCTCATGATTTGCAAACATCTTAATAATCTTATTGGTATCCATCACAAGGGCAACCGTTCCATCGCCAAGAATGGTTGCACCCGATATCATATCCTGATTCTTATAGTGTTTCCCTAGGGGTTTAAGAACTGCCTGATACTCACCAATTACGGTATCGACAACGAGCCCAACACTTTTCTCCTCGAAATTAACCACAATAACCTGCTCGTAAGTTTCGGTGCTCTCTTCATGGCCAAACTCTCTTCTGATATAGAAGAAAGGTACCTGCTCACCATCAAGTACAACAACATTGTTAAAGGTATTGGCAATTTTTTCATGCTCAACGGCAAAAATCTTGTCAACTACCGACAGCGGAATAATGAAGTGAGTATCATCAACCTTAACAAGTAATCCATCAATAATTGAAAGTGTTAGAGGCAACTTGATGGTTATGGTTGTACCAACTCCTTTCTCAGAGTCAATCTCAACCTCACCCCTTATATCGGCAATTTTCCGTTTTACCACATCCATACCAACGCCCCTTCCAGAAACATCGGTTACTTTTTTGGCTGTGCTAAATCCGGGCAAGAATACTAAGTCTAAAACCTCTCGCTTGGTAAGCTTACGATCGGCAGTAATAATACCCTTACTTATAGCCTTTTGGGTAATCATTTCGGGATCAATACCAGCACCATCATCACTAATCTGAATCATAACGTTGGCACCAGAGTAAAAGGCTTTAAGAGCAATTTTGCCTTGCTTTGGTTTTCCTGCTTTTGCCCTAACTGAGGCCTCTTCAATTCCATGATCGAGGCTATTGCGAAGTATGTGCATAACCGGATCAACCAGGCTTTCGATAATAGTTTTATCGAGTTCGGTTTCGGCACCTTCGGTTGTAAACGTTACGTCTTTGCTGAGTTCCGATGATAAATCGCGAACCAATCGCTGAAAACGGGTGAGCATATTCTCAATGGGGATAAGAACAATGCTAAAGGCAACATCGCGCAGCTGGCGCGATAGTTTCTGAACGTTTTCGGCTATTGGCACTAATCCGGGTACAGCTACCTCCTCGGCAAAAAGGCTTAAACGAGCTTGGGTTGTAACAAGTTCCGATACCAGATTCATGAGCATATCCAGCTTATCGGCTGCCACACGAATACTGCTAATGGTAGCATCCTTGGCTACAATTTTATCCTTACTTTTAACCAAAGTTTTTTCTCTGGATGTTTGCGATGCAAGGCTAGTTGCAATTTTTAGCACAGAATTAAAGCCAATATCTTTTTGAATCTCAGAAAGGTTCTCAACCTCCTGAACAAACTTTGGATTCTGCAAAAGATTACCATCGGCAATTTTTTGGATTTCGATATTCGACTCATCCTCAACAAAGATGAATACGTCATTAATATCGTTTACCGATGATTCGTTATAAACAATAGCCTCCCAGTAAGTGTAGCAGAGGTTTTCATCAATTTCCTTTAGCGGGGGCACTTTGTTTAGGTGAGCAAATACTTTTGCCTCGCCCAAAGTGTAAAGCTCGTCGAGTAAGTAAAGGGGGTTGGTTCCATTTCTAAAAATCTGGCTATTGGGTTCAAATAGGATATAATAGCTACACCCTTTCTGGTCGTATCCATTTTTGCTATCCTCAGCAGCAGGCAAATCATCCTGCATTGTAGGTGTTTCTTTATCCTTTTGAATTAATGCTGCAACCTTGCTAAGCAGCTTATTATGATTTGCCAGCACATTAGGATCGGAATAGTTTTGCTCATCGAGCAAAAGCTTAAGGTGATCAACAGCCGCAAGGGTTAAATCGAGAATTTCGCGCGAAACGGATAGCTGCTTGTTACGAATAAGGTCGTAAATGGTTTCCATTTCGTGAGTAAAGCTATCAATCATCTCAAAGCCAAACATCCCGCTGTTGCCCTTAAGGGTATGCATTACCCTAAACACCTTCTGAACAATGGCCTCATCCTCGGGATTTTCTTCGAGTTCAAGCAGCGTTTTCTCAAGACCATCGATAAGGTCTACTGCTTCCTCAACAAATTTTTTCTTAAAGTTATCCATTAGCGTAATACTTTATTTAATGCGGCTATTAGCTTTGCGGGAACGAATGGTTTTATAATCCACCCTGTGGCACCGGCCTCTTTTGCTTCCATTTTTTTGGCAGCCTGCGACTCGGTGGTAAGGAAAAGGATTGGAATACGCATGTATTGTTCCATCTTTCGTACCTCACGGATAAGTGAAATACCATCCATTTCGGGCATATGAAGGTCAGTTATTATCAAATCGATATGGGTTCCATCAAGAAACTTAAGAGCATCGGTCCCATCGTTAGCAATGAGGACATTGTAGCCTTCATTTTCGAGAGTGAAGCTAACCACTTCGCGAATGCTTTCGGAGTCGTCAACAATAAGAATTGTTTTTGCCATGGTAACTTGTTATTAAATATTGAATTTTTTACTTGTTATTTTACGAAATAAATGCGCTGAACCCTGATCTGGATAGGAGTTGTTTCTGATCGTCTGATAAAGCCATTGAGATGCTAACCTTTTTTTGTTGCTCTTGGGCATCCCACGTAAATCGCTTAAGAAGTTGTAAAACCCCTAGGTCAATATTTTCTACTTGATTAATTTTTACATGAAACTGGCTGCCTTTGGGCATACTTGCCATGAAAAAATCTTTCACTTTGGCAGCATTATCGAGTGTAAGTTCACCTTGCATCATAAGGGTTATCTCATCTGTTTTTCCTTTTGCCTTAGATGCTTGGGTTTTCAGGGTTATGCTTTGTGATTTTGCCATAATGGTATTTTAAAATAGTTCTAGGTTATCGTCATCATCCTCGTCGGGCTTTGGTTCGTCGTCGCCAAATAGGTCAACATCGCCATCAGCCTGAGTTACTTTATCATGAATTTTATGCTCGCTAGCCATGGTGTAGAGGCTCTTTATCGATTCAATATCCTCATCCTTAGCTATTTCGCTTAGCTCAGTTTTTAGCATTTGGTATATGTGGTTAAACTCAGCTATTATATCCACAATTATCTTTTCAAAAAAATCGTAGTATTTAATTTTGCTAATCGACTCTCTAACATCAACCGAAATGGCCTTACTCGACGACAAGTTTTGCTCTAACAATGATTTTATGCTAAGATACTTCTGATTGAGCTGGTTAATAATGCTGGTTATGGAGTGAGCCGCTTGGGTATAAATACCATCGTTGATGTTCTCTTTTAAGGTATTGCCAATATCGGGGAGCAGCTGACTACCTAGGTTCGATATTTTACCAAAACCTTGCTGTATCTCTTGCTCAAACTTTTCAACATCTTGGTAAAGGCTTCGCACTTGCGCCAGAGTTTCAGACAATTCCTTATTATGCTCAACCTCCTTAGCTAAGGTTTCAAGGGTCTGTCCGGTTACCTCCCTAAGGCTATGTATCGACTCCGAAAACTTATTTAAGCCGTCGTTATTGCTAACAATTTTTGATGTTAACTCACTTAGCTGTTGATGGAAAGATAAACCAGCCTCTTTAAATGTAGTGAGCACCTGCGAAGAGGTTTGCATCTTATCGATAAGATTTTGAAGATACATCTCATCGGAATTTGTTTGTGAAAGGCTAATATCCTTGCACATCGATGCAATGGTTGTCATATCGTTGCTTATGGCCAAAAACTTATTTGTAATGGCCTCAATTGCTTGCTGATACTCCTTATTGGCGTGTACAAGTTGAGCCGATTGCAAGTTGGCCAAATCGCGAATACGAACAAGCAACTTTTGATTTTTCTCGATATCCTCGTTATCAATCGATTCTGTACTCTCCAGGTCGTCAAGCAACTTTTTATGGGTTGCCTGCACGTGCTCCATCTTCTGACGGATGATATCATGGTACTGTAAATTTGTAATGATATCGGCGATGCTCTTAGATGAGCTTTCGGTTTTTTGGGTTAGCTCAGGAATTTGACGGGCAACCTCCTCATGCTTCTCTGCAAATAGAATTATTCCGTAATGAACATTGTTAAGCATGCTCTCAAATTCCTGCATATGCTTCTCGCTAATAGCCTCGAAATGCTTCAACGACTTGCTAACCGAATCCTTAAGCTTATCCAAATTGCTTTCGTTTTGGTAGCCACAAATCTTAAAGTCGTTAATCACCTCGTTGTATCGATGCAGCAAGCGCTCTAAATTGCTTAGCTCCGACTTGCCCATACTTGAGTTAGATATCTTAATATTGGCAAGCAAGAACTTAAGGGTTAACAAATCCTGATTCATATTTTTAACAGGCAGGAATAGTTTTCCCTGTAGCTCCATAATTTCGCGAAGCGAAACAATGGCCTTATTTAAGTATCCTGACAATTGAAGCTGGATATGCTTTAAGTCTTTGTAAAGCGTTTCAATGTCCCGGAGCAGGACTTTTGTTTCAGACTCCGCCAAGCCCTTAAAAATTTGGGTTGCATTCTCGGAACTAAACTTTGACTGCCTATAGTACTGTTTAACATCGGCATTTAGCCCTAGAAAATCGTCGGAAGAGCATTGGTGGAGCTGCAGAATTTGTTCATCGATACCCAAGAACACCTGAGTGAATTCGCTAATAGAAATACCTATGTTTGCTTTGTTCTTTTTTTCAGATGTGGGCATAAGCTATAAATTACATAAAATTGGTGGTTCAAACATCTTAAATATACAACGATAAAACGAAAAAAAGGATAACCTTTCAAAATAAAAAGCATTGAAAACTAATTTAGCTCACAGCAACCATTCGCTTTACAGCATTTACCAGCACCGAAATTTCAATGGGTTTACTAAAAAACTCCACTGCACCCAGCTGCCGGCATATCTCTATATTTTCCTGCGATCCAATAGCAGAAACAACAATTATAGGAATGTCAGACATATGCGGACGCGATTTGATGTCTTTTAAAAAATCAAAGCCGCTAATCTCAGGCATTAGCAAATCAAGAAGAATAAGTTCTGGCTTTTCCTTTTCAATAACCTTAAAGGCCTCGTGTGCATTAAAGGCAGTAATAGTCCTATAGCCTTCCTCTTGCAAGATGGCTTCTAACAAAACTTGGTTTGTAGTTGAATCGTCAACAATAAGTATCATAGTAATTAGTTATGAAATGATTTACCAAAAATACAAGTAATTAAACGTTGTTACAAAACATTTTTAATGAGGTTGCTCACTAAAAAAAGATGATTTGAATCACTCTTAATTATTTTTCGTATATTTATGACAGCTAATCACCAAAAGTTGATATGAGATGAATGATATGGAGTCAGCTGCTAAACAGAATGTTATCAACAGTTTTTTCAAACTCGACAATTTGCTTTCTGAAGCCGAAATGGCAAAGCTAGCCAATGGATCAAACCTTGTGGATTACTACAAGCGCGATACCATTATAAAGCAGGGGTCAAGGGTTACCGAGGTAGCCATAATTACATCGGGGCTTGCCAAGGTAAGCCGCGAAATGCGCAAAGGGAAACATTTAATACTTAAAGTAGCCCAGCCAGGAGCATTCTTGGGCATATCATCGGCACTAACCAACGACAACCATGACTATTCGGTTAGCGCATTGGAGCCCACAACTGTTCAGTTTATTGACATTGACACTTTCAAACTACTGATTGCCGAAAACAAAAAGTTTTCAGAAGAAGTTATGAAGCGCATTAGCGCCGACAACCTATTTAACATTGGCAGATTAACGAGCCTACTGTCTAAACAGTTGCCTGGCAGAGTAGCCGATATTATTCAAGAACAATCGTTCTCAATCCCTTTAACACGCCAAGAGCTAGCCGAGCTGGCTGGCACAACAAAAGAGAGTCTTATTAGAACACTATCTGAATTTAAGCATGATAAAATTATAGACATGACCCGAAATGGGTTTTCAATTAATAGCCTAAATATTTTAAAAACCTTAAGCCGATTAGGATAGAACACCTATATTTGTGCGTTATATATCAAAATGACGTGATGGATAAAAACTATAGAATACTTATTGTTGACGACATTTTTGTTAACAGACTTCTTATTAAGGAGATAGTAAAAAAAATTAGCGCTAAATGCTACGAGGCAGAGAATGGTCAGCAGGCAATTGACATTTTTAGCCAAAATGAGATAGACATCATACTAATGGACATTGAAATGCCCGTTATGAATGGTATTGAAACCACTAAATATATTAGAGATAAGTTTTCGCACCCCAAAAAGAATATCCCAATAATTGCGCTTACGGCCCACAATCCGCTTACTTTTTTCGACGATTTTAAGGATGTTGGTTTCGATCATCTAATGACCAAACCCTACTCGGTTTCAAAAGTGTTATCGGTTATTGAAGAGGTTTGTGCCTAGACCAAAGTACCACTACTTAGTTCTCACAATAATTTGTTACATCGCTTGTTCTTTAAATACAACTTTTGTAAAAAATATTTTCAAAAACATAGATTAAAGCAAACATAACCTTAAATAGAACCAGAAACACAAAGTACAATGGATACGCAATTTCTTAAAGAGCTAATTGAAAAAAATGCTCGCGTCATTCTGCCTGAGTTTGGCGCATTTCTGGTAAAAGATGATGGTTCAGGAGTTTTTAAAGCCCAAAATGTTACGTTTAGCCCATTTCTCAGATACAACGATGGAATGGTTGAGGACGCCTTAGCAACTAAGCTAAAAATAGGCAAAGATCAGGCAAAGGACCAACTGGGCAACTTTATTGAAACGATGAAGAGCGAACTTCATTCGAATAAGGTTTTTGCTGTGCCGGGCTTAGGTTCACTAATTATCGACAATAGAGGTAGCATCCAGTTTTCAACTTCGCAACAGAGTACTACCCCACCCCCAAGCCAACCAAAACCTAAGGTTGAGGAACCTAAAAAAGTTGAGGAAAAGCCAAAAGCATCAACATCTCAGGAAGATATTCCTCAGGAAACCGAATTGGCAAAACAACCCAAAAAAGCCAAAGAGGAAGAAACAGCTAAGGCTCCCGCCCCCACTAAAACTAAGGTAGAATCAATAAGTCCAGTTGAAAAATCGGTACCAGAATCGAAAGAAAAATCTAAAGGTACTGCAACAGCAAAGCAACAGCAAAGCACACCCAAAACACCCCCAATGAGTTCTAAAAAACAACAAAACGCTAAAGGTGGAACAGGAAAAGCTATCCTATTTGGAACACTCATAGGCGTAGGAGTTGTTGTAATTGCTGCAAGCGGTTGGTATTTATACAGCAAAGGCTTTTTTAGCCCAAAAAGTAAAGCCTCGGTGGAGAATGTGGTTGAAAAATCAACAACTCCCATTGCCAACGAACAGACTCAAGAAGAATCGAAAAGCAAGTTTGAGGATGAATTTGAACAGCTTAGCGCCGAAATGGATGTAACTGAAAAAGATACAAGAAGTGAGGAGGCAACCAGTAAGAAAGTTCAAAAGCCAAAAGAAAAAACAGTAAAAGAACAACCCACCCCCGAACCAAAAGTTAGTATCCCCTCATCCCATGAGGGTATGTTTCATATAATTGCTGGTAGTTTTAGAAATGCTGATTACGCTGAGAAATTCTCGCTCGATATGCAATCGGCAGGATTTAACTCCAGAGTTATTGTTCAGCCTACAGGCATGCATGCCGTTTCGCTTGGTTCGTTTATGAATCGTCAAGAGGCTGTTGATTCCTTAAATGTGTGGAAACTAAAACACCCTAACGTTTGGATTTTGAACCAATAGCATGTCTCTGATTTCTAAGTCTAAATCATCCTTATGGCATTTGCCTGGAGTGGGTGATATTAATATAAAACGTAACCCCAAAGCCAAGCGATTATCAATATCTGTTCATCCTCACAATGGTGTTAGGGTTACTATACCATCATACATAAGCTTATCGATTGCCAAAAATTTTGTTGAGCAAAAAAAGGAATGGATTGTAAGCAAACAACATGAATTAGCTAAAAGGGTTGATAGCAAAGCAATTACATCGGGATATAAAACGCGAGAGCACGAGCTAATTTTTGTACCAACCAACGAGCCCAGGATAAGATTAGCCATTGAATCGAGCAAAGCCTTACTCTATTACCCAGTAAGCATAAGCAACACAAGCAGTGAGATTCAGGAAGCGGCACGTGTTTCAATTGAAAACTTGTATAGGCTTGAGGCAAAAAGATATCTACCCCACCGAGTTGAGCAGCTAGCTACTCAGCATAATTTTAAGTACAACGCGTTAAGAATAAAAAATATAAAATCGCGATGGGGCAGCTGTTCTGGGCAAAATAATATCAACCTAAGCATATACCTAATGAAACTGCCCAACGATTTAATTGATTACATTATTCTGCATGAGCTAACCCATACTATTCACAAAAACCATGGCCCAAATTTTTGGAAACATCTAGATAGAATTTCTGGCAATGCCAAAGGGCTAAATGCACGGGTAAAAAAGTACAGAACGGGCGTTTAGCGGCTATACTCTTCCCACATCACAATCTCATCAATTGATTTGCGCACCAAATGCCTTTCGGAGTAATTATTTTTTTCGGCAGGATACCCAAGGGGGATTAGAGCTATAGGAGAAATACCCTTTGGTAGTTTTAGGTGCTCTGCACAGCGCATGGCGTCGAACTTACAAACCCAGCAAGTTCCTAAACCATTTTCCGCAGCAGCAAGGGTTAGGTGATCGATAGCTATTCCTAAATCGATATCACAATGGTCTTTGCCATCGGCTCGCCTCCACGATTCGGTATGATTCCCACATGCAACTACCAATACTGGAGCCGACCTAATCCACTCGGCGCTATAACACTCATTAATCTGGTTGCGCAGCTCCGATTGTGTGAGCACTACAAAACGCCAAGGTTGTGCATTTACTGCTGAGGGTGCAATACGAACAGCTTCTAAAATTTGTAAAATAACATCTTTAGCAACTGGGGTGTTGCTATACATACGGCATGAATACCTGCTTTTTGCCAAGTCGATAAATGAATGCATAATAAAAAATATTGAGATAATAACTAGTATGAAAGGGAATTTAACCTCTCGGTAAGTTCTATAATTTTTTCGTAAAAATCTTTATTCAAGGTTCGGAAGTAGATTTTAATATTTTGCTGATCGCTAGTGCTGGGGTTATTAATACGTTGTATCGTAGCCTGCTCTAACTGCAACGCATCTGAGATTATATCGAGCACATTCTCCTGATTCAGCGGCGGTGAGTAGGCCAAATGTACGTAACACTCTTGCAAAAAGTGCTTTACCATTTGCTTAACATCCACCTTAAAATCTCTTATATTGGCCATATTAAAATTATCAAGCTAATACTAGCATATTTTCATATTACTAATATATCAATTTTTAGATATCATGTAAAGGTTTATCTATCTTTTTAAAAAAATATTTACTAATTACAAGACGATAAAACCACATACCATTGACATACAGTTATTTAAATAAAATAAGGAGACCCTTAAAAGAAGTCTCCTCAGTATTGTTACTTATGTTGAAGTTTACAACATCATACCTACTACCATAACTACAGTCATAATAGCAACAAATAATAATATTCCAACCCAAGTTGGCAACGGTTTTTTTGATTCAGTTTTCATATTCTAAAATAGTTAAATAGGACTAATAACAACTGTACTCCTCTAGCCAAAGCCTGAGAAAAGCAAATACGTAGCGCATAAAAAATTGCTATTTAGTATACTAAATCACAACCGAAGACACATAAATATACCTGTAGGCGAACAAATTATAGGTTTTGGGTAATACTGTTGAAAAGGATATACTTTATTTTTATATTCTTCTAAAAATGAACAACTTAAAATCTTTACCTGCAATGGTAATTTATGTGAAAAAGGCTCAACTTGCTCATTTACATTATCAGTATAAGTATAAATGTAAAGGTGGCATGCATAATCATAAAGATGCATTAAGCTTGAATGCTGATATTGCGCCTCCCCCATATTTGGTGTAAAGGCAAACCACGTAAACTTTAGCAGCAGTAAAATTGCTATCAGAAAAGGTAATTCTTTTGACAATATTTTATAACGAACTATCATTCGTTTGCTTAGTATAGGTAGGCTCTGGATTCTGTTTTCTCTATTTCAATTTCGAAAACGGCAACGTTTTTCAAAGCGGGTTGCCCGTATGAGAAGTCGTTTCGACCAGAGTATTTTTTCATTATTACATTCAGGATACGGGCCTT
>CAZTFJ010000053.1:0-2219 GCA_964612255.1 uncultured Rikenellaceae bacterium
AACCCCAATGTTCAGCTCACTACCGGATACTCGCAGAGCAACGTAATGCAAAAGATATCGTTTAAACCCGGTACGGGCTGGGACTTAAGCTATGGCTTTCACTACTCTGCCACATCAAACTACGACAGGTACGATAGGCTAATTCGTTACCGAAACGGAACTCCGCGCAGCGCTCAGTGGTATTACGGACCCCAGATTTGGACAATGAATAACCTAAGGGTAAGGAGTTCGACCAGAACAGCTACTTACGACCAACTTACGCTACAACTTGCGCATCAGTATTTTCAGGAAAGTCGTAACGATAGAGACTTTAACGCTACAACCCTAACCAGTCGAAAAGAGGAAGTGAATGCGCTATCTTTAAATATCGATTTAAGAAAGAATATTGGGGCCAAGCAAAAAATATTTTACGGAGCCGAAGCCATTGGCAACCTGGTAAGCTCAACTGGGGTCGATAAGGATATATTATCGGGATTGGCTTGGAGTGCACCTTCACGTTATCCGCAATCGCAGTGGGCATCGGTGGCTACATACCTAACCTACCAGCGTAAACCCTCAGAAACCCTCGATCTGGATGCCGGCATTAGGTATTCTCATTTTTTTATCGATGCCCAATTCGACGACACCTTCTATCCGCTTCCGTTCACCGAGGCCAAGGTTAGCAAGGGTGCAATAACTGGCTCGTTGGGGTTAACATACAATCCCACTGAGCAATGGCGATTCAAGGGGGTGCTTTCAACAGGTTTCCGCGCACCCAATGTTGATGATATTGGCAAGATATTCGACTCGGAACCAGGTTCAGTGGTTATTCCAAACCCCAACCTCAACGCCGAGTACGCATACAATGCCGAGTTTGGGCTTACCCGTAAGTTCAACAACATGCTTGAGGTTGATTTTCTCACTTTCTACACCCTGCTCAACAATGCCATGGTTAGGCGCAATGCCACCCTAAATGGCCAAGATAGCATAATGTACGATGGTGTGCGCAGCCAGGTGCAATCAATACAAAATGCAGCATTTGCAAAGGTTTGGGGCATACAGGCCGATTTTGAACTTATGCTACCCCGTGGATTCATGCTCACATCGCGTTTCAGCTACCAAAAGGGTACCGAAGAGCTAGACGATGGCACAATTAGCCCGCTAAGGCACGCTGCTCCATGGTTTGGCATTTCGCGGTTAAGTTACCGCCTCAAAAAGTTTAGGGTATCGCTTTATGCACACTATAGCGGTGAGGTTTCATACAAAAACCTAGCACAAGAGGAACGTAGCAAACCACATATTTATGCGCACGATAAAAACGGAAACCCATACTCGCCAGCATGGTACACGCTTAACCTAGGTGCACATTACACGCTTAGCAAAACAACATCTTTTAATGTTGATATTGAAAACATTACCGATAGACGATATCGCCCATACAGCTCGGGATTGGTAGCCGCTGGGATAAATGTTGTGGGCGCTGTGCGGGTATCGTTTTAACTTTTTTTTGATTTTATAAGGCTGACAACACTTAGCTAAACTTATTCTATTTAAATTGTCTAACTATCATCAAAACAATACCAATTAATAACCCTAACCCAAAAGTTATGAAGCAATTCAACATTAGTTTAAGGGTATGCATTTCATTTATGCTTGTCCTGCTTATGTTCTCGGCCAACGTGGCGGAGGCCAAAAAGCGAACCGATAAAAAATCGAAAGCAGAAACTAAAGACACGCTAATTAACAGCAGTTTGGTTTCCGGATTAAAGTTTAGAGGCATAGGCCCAGCCTTTACTTCGGGCCGCATTGGCGATTTTGCAGTAAATCCCAATAACCATTCCGAGTTTTATGTGGCAGTAGCCAGTGGTCATATTTGGAAAACCACCAACAAGGGTATAACATTTAAACCCGTTTTTGATAATTACGGAGCCTACTCCATAGGCTGCTTGGCTATGGATCCGAACAACAGCAATGTGGTTTGGGCTGGTACTGGCGAGAATAACCACCAACGGGCGTTGGGATACGGTAACGGTGTATACAAAACCGTGAATGGCGGAAAATCATGGAAGAATATGGGGCTAAAGGATAGCCGTCAGATTGGTATGATTTTAATCGATCCTCGTAACTCCAATGTGGTTTACGTTGCAGCCGAAGGTTCTGCCTGGTAATTTCAAATTTTAACTCTTCTATTGCGGATAAATTCAGAATCACAGCCTGTTTCTTCCAAAAGATAAATTTAC
>CAZTFJ010000053.1:2229-11362 GCA_964612255.1 uncultured Rikenellaceae bacterium
AGGTTCTGCCTGGGGCCCAGGTGACGACCGCGGACTATACAAAACAACTGATGGTGGCGAAACATGGGAAAAAGTGCTTAACGTAAGCGAGAATACTGGTATCAACAATAGTATGTGCGACCCTCGAAATCCTGATATCCTTTACGCCTCATCGGAACAGCGCCGCAGGCATCATTTCACAAAAATTGGTGGTGGCCCCGAAACGGCTCTTTACAAATCGGAAGATGCCGGAAAAACCTGGCGCAAGCTTACCGATGGTTTGCCCAGAGAGCATATGGGCGGAATGGGCATTGCCATATCGCCCCAAAACCCCGATGTGCTTTACGCCATAATTGAAGCAGCAAACGATGCTGGCGGATTTTTCCGCTCTACCAACAGAGGCGAATCATGGGTTAAAATGAGTTCTCATGTTTCAAGCGGACAGTATTACAACGAGATATTTTGCGACCCTGTGGAGTTCGATAAGGTTTATTCTGTAGAAACCTATTCGCATGTTACCAACGATGGTGGAAAAACATGGTCGAGGGTGAGTTCAAAAGATCGCCATGTTGACGACCACGCGCTATGGATTGACCCCAACGACAATAAGCACGTGATGATTGGTGGCGATGGCGGAATATATATAACCCATAATATTGATGAAGGCGATTGGAGATTTATTCCAAACCTGCCAGTAACCCAGTTTTACAGGGTTACAACCGACGACGCTGAGCCATTTTACAATATTTATGGTGGCACTCAAGACAACAATACCCAGGGTGGCCCATCGCAAAACACATCGAGCGGAGGTGTAACTAGCGAGGAGTGGTTTATTACCGTGGGTGGCGATGGTTTTTGGGCACGCGTTGAGCCAAACAACCCCGATATTGTTTACTCCGAATCGCAGTACGGTAACGTGGTTAGGTACGACAAGAAGAGCGGTGAGCGAATCCGCATTAAGCCACAACCCCGCAAAGGCGAAGATACTTACCGTTGGAATTGGGACTCGCCCCTAATTATTAGCCCCCACTCACCCACCCGCTTGTACTTTGCAGCCAACAAGGTTTTTCGCAGCGACGACAGAGGCAACACCTGGCAAGTAATATCCGACGACCTTACTGCACAAATTGACCGCAACACTTGGCCGGTTATGGGTAAGTATTGGAGTGCCGATGCTGTGGTTAAGGATGTTTCCACATCGCTATTTGGCACCATTGTTTCGCTCGACGAGTCGCCTGTAAAGGAAGATTTGATTTACGTGGGTACCGACGATGGCGTTATACAGATTACCGAGGATGCCGGTAAAACATGGAGAAAAGTATCGTCGTTTCCGGGTGTACCCGACTACACCTACGTTAGCGATGTGTTCGCTTCGCGACACGATGAAAACGTGGTTTTTGCCACATTACGCAACCTAAAGCGCGACGACTTTAAACCATACGTTATAAAGAGTTCCGACAAGGGTAAAACTTGGAAATCTATCGCCTCTAACTTGCCCGAAAACGGTTCGGTGCATACCATTGAGCAGGATTTTATTAAGGAGGATTTACTTTTTGTAGGTACCGAATTTGGTGCATTCTTTACCATAAATGGTGGCGAGAGCTGGGTACAGCTTAAGGCGGGATTGCCCTCAATTGCAGTTTACGATTTGGCTATTCAGCAACGCGAGAGCGACTTAGTTCTGGGAACTTTTGGCCGTGGATTTTACGTGCTCGACAACTATGCGCCGCTACGCGAGCTCACTGCCGATTTACCCAACGCTAACAGCCATCTTTTCGGCATAAAGGATGCATTGCTATACATACAAACATCTAAAAAGTACGGACAGGGTGCCACATTCTTCACCGCACCTAACCCTGAATTTGGAGCCACATTTAGCCTATATCTAAAGGAAGTTCCCAAAATGAAAAAGGCTATTCGCCATAAAATGGAGAAGGAACTATTTAAGGAGGGTAAACCCATTCCACAACCTAGCCTAGATGAGCTAGAGGCCGAAAAGAACGAGATACCACCTTACTTATTGGTTACAATTCGCGATTTTGAAGGCGATGTAGTAAGAACATTTACAAAAAAACCATCAAAAGGTATCCAACGTTTTAACTGGGACTTAAGCTACGATAGCCCAAGACCACAGAGTCCGAGAAAGTTTAACCCCTTGGCTCGTAGCCGTGGTAGTGTTTACGTTATGCCCGGCGAGTATTCCATTGAAATTGCAATGGTACACAACGGCGAGGTAAAACAGCTAGCCGAGCCAAAGCAATTTAACGTGAAGCCGCTGAATAACGCCACGCTACCAGCCCAAAACCGCGCTCAAATGGTTGCGTTCCAGCGCGAGGTTTCAAAACTATCGAAAGCAATGATTGGTGCCGAGCGACTTGTTGGCGATTTAAAATCGGAGGTAACAGCTATGCGTCAAACTGCGCTTACCCTGCCAGCATCGCATGGCGAGTTAATGCCATTCCTTGCAAATATTGAGAAGGAGTTAAATGAAATTGAGCAAATCTTTAACGGACACTCACCTCGTGCAAGTCGCGAAGAGTTGCCCCCAGCGGCTATGCCGTTAAACCAAAGATTGTACGATATTATCTACACCCAGCTCAACAGCACTTCCGATATTACCGGAACGTCTCGTATGCAGTTCGATATCCTAAAAGATGAGTTCCCACCAATTCTTCAGCGCATAAGAACTATAGCCGAAGAAAAAATTGTGAAGGCTCGCAAAATGATGGATGAAAAGGATGCCCCCTATACTCCTGGCAGAATTCCTGTTTGGATGTAGCATAATATCAACTATATAAAAAATCCCTCAGCAAAAAGCTGAGGGATTTTTTCATAATATACTTTGCTATGTGATACTAGCATCGCATTAGCATACCTAACATCTATCATAAACTATCGCTTACAACACATCCAACATCCAACATCACTCCACAATGGCTGGCAGAACTACTCGAACCAGCGTACCCTTTCCCCGTTCCGATTCTATTTCAACTCTACCATTGTGTTCCTTTACTATTCGATACGAAATGGATAGGCCTAGGCCCTTTCCTACTCCAGGATCTTTGGTGGTAAAAAAAGGTTCAAATACCTTATCAATATTCTCGCGGCTAATTCCCTTTCCCGTATCGCGAATTCCTACCACAAGGCTTGTGTGGTTGAGCTGTGTTGATATCGTTATTTTTCCTTCTCCCTCAATTGACTGAATGGCGTTTGTTATAATGTTTAGCAAAGCGTGGTGTAGGTCGGCTGCATTACCACTTACGCGTGGTGCATTATCTACATAATACTTCTCAACATCAATCCTACCAAACGTTTCATTGCTCAGCACAGTAAGGCAGTTGTTTAGTATTGTATGCAAATCACACGGCTCATTAGGCTGGCTGCTGTTTTGGCTAAACTGGTTTAGGCTTTTCACAATCATCGCTATCCTATCAACTCCCTCCTTAATGCTTTCTAAAAGTATATCCGACTCTTTAAAGTTTGGGTCGGGCTTTTTTCTAAAGTAATTTTCGAGCCGAACATATGCGCCCATAATAAAATTAAGGGGGTTGTTAATTTCATGCGCTACTCCAGCCGTGAGCGTACCCAGCGAGGCCATTTTTTCCGATTGCAGCAGCTGGCTCTGAGTTTCCTTAAGGTGTTGCAGGGTGTCTTTTAGCTCGGCATTCTGGTCAATTATTATTTCGTTTTTGTCGAACAATTCGTCGTTGGCGGCTTGTAGCTCCTCGATAGCAGTTTTTAGGTCAAGCGTTTTTTCATGCACTAACTTTTCCATATTATCCTTGTGGTTAATTAAATCGTCATGTTGTCGGGCATTCTGAATAGCTACAGCCAGCTGGTTGGCAATGGTCTGACCTAGATTAATCTCGTGCTCATCATACTCTCTTGCTTTATTGCATGTGCCAAGTATTAAAACCCCAAGCACCTCGCTCTTAAGCACGAATGGGAAAAATATTAAACTGCGTAAATTTCGCAATTCAACCACATTCTTTTCAGCGGCAGAAAGGATAGCCTTTCTGGTATCGTTTATAATCTCTGGTTTTTTATTAACAATAACCTTCTCTATGTTAGGGTGGTCGGCCACTTTTGCAAGCCTTAACTCCATAGGCATACCTGGGGGCAACGGAGGTGTTGTGGCACCCAACAATAAATCCGAAGCATTTTGCAAAGTATATACTGCTGCTGTTTCAATGTCGAGCAGTTCCGACATACCATCGCTTATGGCCTGCAAAACATCTTCAAAGTTCAGGGTGCTAATTATGTTCCTGCTAATTTTTATTAAGATGTTAAGCTCGCGAACACTTTTGGGGGTTGCCTGCTTGTCCATTACGCATCCTTTCGTTTAGTTTTCAAGTTAGTGAATTCTACTCAAAATCACCAAATTATAAAACTTGTATTTTCCGAAATTTTGTACGGATGCGATACCCGCATGAGCTTGAAAGAAACAAACCTGACGCAAAAACCAATACTTTTGGGCAAGAGATGGAAAAAAAGCAACACTCTCTCCTCTCGCACAATACTAGCGTTAGGATTGAGGTTGTGGATGCAATAAAAATGTAGGCAAAATTACAAGACCACAATAAACAATTGTGTATTATCAGGAATTTGCATACTCAATGCTGGCCTAATATGGTATGTAGTAGCAATAATGACAAGTTATTCGTAAGTTTATGACGGAGAAACAATTTGCACAGAAATTCGTATATTTGAAATAAAAAAAGATTTATGATTATAGAGAGAACACCTAATGAAATAATCTTCAGGTTTCCAAGAAATATGAATTTGGACGACCTGCAAGATTTAACTGATTTATTTGAATATAAAGAACTAACAAAGAAATCTAAAGCATCACAAAAAGATGTTGATGAATTAGTAAAAACTATCAAAAAAGGTCGTTGGGAAAAATCTAAACAACAACTGGACTAATGAGAATAGTTGTTGACACTAATATTGCTTTTAGTGCAATTCTAAATACAAACAGTAAGATTGCAAGAATTTTATTACAACCTAAGAGTAGGCTCAATTTCTACTCAACAGAACCGTTGTCATATGAGATTGAAGAACATAAGGAAAAAATCAAGAAAATTTCAAATTATTCTGATAATGAATTAGATAGAATTGTAACTCTGATAACAAATAAAATAAGATTTATCAACTTAAGGCTCATTACGAAAGAATCATATGAACTGGCAGAATCATTAACTCAAAACGTTGATGAAGATGATACGGAATTCGTTGCATTGGCAGAACATATTAAGGGAAAATTATGGAGTGGAGATAAGGAATTGCAAAGAGGCTTAAATAAAAAAGGATGGAACAAATTTATCTCTACCGAAGAACTTTTCGAAAGAATAATTAGACGAACAAGATAAAAACCTACGCACAACAAGGGTTGTAGCTAATGTGGGTTTTCAAGGGGGTTCTCGGAACAGTTTCGCACGTTCTGTACGATTTCGTCAGGGACGAAATCGTTGCTCCGCCATCCCACACTTGCCACCCCCCCATCCAACAACCTAACTAAATCTACCTCAGCCTATCAACAACATAAAGTATTGGACCCAAAACACTTTGTCCCAGATTCATAGACCGATCCGACGACCAACCAAAATTTCTGTCGGGTAGATTAGCGTTATCTTTAAAAGGCATTTCAATGGTCATTGACATAGACTTAAAATGCTCGCCAACAAATTTTGATCCGATATTAAGATTAGCCTTGCCGGGTTCATTCTTTGGATAACCCTGCTCTGTTTGGAAATCGGGGCTATACTCGGCCCACTTGGCCAAGAAGTTTTCCTGTAGCCATTGCAAACGCTCATCGTACGACGGAATACCCTCAATGCCAGAAGCAAAGCAGTAAGGCAAACCTTCATCGGCATGAATATCGAGAAACATATCTACACCTACCTCTTCCATCTTTTGCCGCACGTAATACACCTCGGGGCTAAGTTCTTGGTCGGGGTTTCCCCATTCACGGTTTAAGTTTTTGCCTGCGGCATTTGCCCTAAGGTTTCCTGCAATTGCCCCATCTATATTCATATTTGGCACAAGATAAAACACAGCCTTGGATAGCAGCTTTCGCGAAACCGGGTCGCTCTCATCAATCAATCGCTCTATTAAACCTTGCATAAACCACTCGGCTTGAGGCTCTCCTGGATGCTGACGAGCAACAATCCATATCTTACGCTTACTCTCATCGGGCTCGCCCACTACCAACAAATCGATATCACGCCCTTCAACCGTTTCGCCAAGAAGTTCAAGCACACAAAGAGGCGATAGCTGTGCGGCGCTAACCATATCGAGATGCTGATCGTACGTGTATGGAGCGGAATAGGCAAAAAACACCGAGTTCTCAACTGGGGTATGCTCAAAGGTTAACACCCCGTTGGTGTAGCTGCTTGGCACGCAAAACCAGCTAACCCTGTCGTACGAGGCGTAAACATTGTAACCGGGCCATCCCTCGGGGTAACTTGCTTCTGCTGCATTCTCAACATGAAACTTGCAAGGGAAACCCTCGGCACCATGCAGCCTAAAATAGAACCATTGAAAAGTATCGGCATAGGTATCGGGTCGTATCCTAAGCCTTATATTATCGTGCTTCTCGATGTTAACAATTTCGATGTTACCACTATCAAAGTTCGATGAAATTTTCATAAGAATTAAAATTTATGCTGATTAAAAATAGAAACACTAGCGCCTAAGCTCAAAATTTTGCCCTAAATAAACCTTTCTAACCTCTGGGTCTTCGGCCAATTCCTCGGCAGTTCCAGCTTTAAGAATATCGCCTTCAAAAAGCAAGTAGGCCCTATCGGTAATGGTTAGCGTTTCGTGCACATTGTGATCGGTAATAAGAATTCCAATATTTTTATCCTTTAGCTTAGCCACAATCGTCTGAATATCCTCAACAGCAATAGGATCGACCCCTGCAAAAGGCTCATCGAGCAGAATAAACTTGGGTTCAAGGGCTAAGGCGCGAGCAATCTCTGTACGTCGGCGTTCGCCACCGCTAAGCTGAATACCCAAACTTTTACGAATTTTTTGCAGCCCAAACTCATCAAGCAACGACTCTACCTTCTCTCGTTGATACTCCTTGCTAAAGGAGGTCATTTCTAGAACAGCCTTCAAATTATCCTCAACGCTTAGGCTACGGAATACCGATGCTTCCTGTGCCAAATACCCAATTCCACGCTGGGCACGTCTATAAACAGGCTCCTTAGTGATATCTACATCGTTCAAAAAAATTCGGCCATCGTTAGGCGTAACTAGGCCCACAATCATGTAAAAAGTGGTTGTTTTACCAGCTCCATTGGGGCCAAGCAACCCAACTATTTCTCCCTGACTAACCTCAACCGAAGCACCCTTAACAACAGTTCTTGAGCGATATTTTTTGACAAGACTTTTAGTATGCAGCCTCATTCTCTCTTCCATAGCATTTATCTATTTTGCACAAAAATAGCAAATATTAGACAATAAGAAGAACAGAACAAGCAAGCAATACCCATTAAACTTTTTTTCGTTCTACACAAACACAAAAAAGCCTCCCAAGCTCATTCGCACATATTTTGTGAACTCAAAAAACTCCATTTTGTTGATTATTAAGGCTACTCAACAAAAATATGTTTCTTAACATATGCTGCATAACAGTCGAAAATACAAGCATTTATATGCTGTAGAAGCACTCAAATTATTTGCTACTTTAATTTTTTTTTGATAGACCTTTCGTCGGAAATTTAAACTTATAATTTTGTTGGGGTGATTTTGTCATACTAATCACATTGAGCAATACCATAATAATTAACCAATTAATCTAAAATTTTTATGAACAAACGAAATGTATTAATTATCGGTGCAGCCGGAAGAGATTTCCACAATTTTAACACTTTCTTCCGTGATAACGAGCAGTACAATGTAGTAGCCTTTACCGCTGCACAAATCCCCGACATTGATGGCAGAAAATATCCAGCTGAGCTTGCCGGAGCTCTTTATCCTGCCGGCATCCCCATTGTAGCCGAGGAAGAACTAGAGACTCTTATTAAAGAAAAGAATGTTCACGAGTGCGTATTTTCATACAGCGATGTAAATTACGCTCACGTTATGCGTTTAAGCTCAATAGTTAACGCTGCTGGCGCTAACTTTATGCTTTTAGGCCCCAACGAAACGATGGTAAAAAGCACCAAGCCAGTTATTGCCGTGGTTGCCACACGCACCGGTTGCGGAAAATCGCAAACATCGCGCAAGGTAATTGAGCACCTAATGGACATGGGGCTTAAGGTTGTTGCCGTTCGCCACCCAATGCCTTATGGCGATTTAGTTGCACAAAAAGTACAGCGTTACGCTGTGGTTGAAGACCTAGCCAAACATAAGTGTACTATTGAGGAAATGGAAGAGTACGAACCACACGTAGTTCGCGGAAACGTGATATACGCTGGTGTTGATTACGAGGCTATTCTTCGCGAGGCAGAAAAAGACCCATCGGGTTGTGATGTAGTTCTTTGGGACGGTGGGAATAACGACTTTGCATTCTACAAGCCCGACCTTACCATTACCGTAGCCGACCCACATCGCCCAGGCAATGAGATTAGCTACTACCCAGGCGAGGTAAACCTTCGCTTGGCCGACGTTGTAGTTATTAACAAGATGGACTCGGCAAGCCCCGAGGGTATACAAACCGTGCGCGAGAGCATAGCCAGCCGCAACCCCAACGCAATTGTGGTTGATGGCGCTTCGCCAATATCTGTTGATAAGCCCGAACTTATTAAAGGCAAGCGTTGCCTAATTGTTGAGGATGGTCCTACTCTAACCCATGGTAACATGAAGATTGGTGCAGGAACTGTTGCTGCCCGCAAATTTGGATGCAGCGAGGAAGTTGACGCCAGGCCTTATCTTGTAGGAAAATTGAAAGAAACCTACGAAATTTACCCAAATATTGGTCAGATACTTCCTGCTATGGGCTACGGCGAGCAACAGCTTAAAGACCTAGAAGCCACTATCAACAACACCGATTGCGATACCGTTGTTATTGGCACACCAATAGACCTCTCTCGCATCATCAACATCAAGAAACCGACTGCCCGCGTATTCTACGATTTGGCAGAGATTGGCAAACCCGACCTAAAAGGTGTTCTAGAAGATTTTGTAAAAAAGCACAACCTTAAGT
>CAZTFJ010000054.1:0-5104 GCA_964612255.1 uncultured Rikenellaceae bacterium
ATTATACAATAGTTGTTGAGGGCGAGAATGGTTGTGTTGATACATATGATATTGAAATTGCTGGACCAAACGAACTTGGGCTTGAGACCGAGTTGACTAGCATTACTTGTTCCGATGATGGTAATGTTGGGCTTATCAGAGCCCGTGCAACAGGGGGAACAGCTCCTTTCACCATTTCATTACTGCTTGATGGTGTTGAACAAGTTCAGTTCGCTGACATTGGTTACAATACCTGGGTTGAGTTTACTAATCTAGCTCCCGATAATCGTTACGAAGTAGTAGTTAACGATCGTTGGAGTTGTGGCCCGGTAACCTCGGGATTACTCGAGATTACTATCCCTGATCCTTTGCTAATAGCTGTGCCAGTAGTACAAAATGTAACCTGCTTTGGCCAAAGCAATGGCGAGGTAGGTGTTTCGGCAAGCGGAGGCGTTGGCCCTTACACTTTCAAATTATTCGACGAAAATGATGCTGAATTGGCATCGCTTACCGATGTTTCTGAGGTAACCTTTACCAACCTTTTGGCTGGTTACAACTTCTATATCACCGTTGAGGACGCAAATGGTTGTGGCCCCGAGGCAACTTCTGCTTTTGATATTGACGAACCCGACCCAATTGCTATTGATATCAACTCAATAATTGTAAGCAATATAACCTGCAATGGTGCTGGCGATGGGCAAATTTCGCTAAGCGCGTCGGGTGGAACAGGCGATTTATACTTTACCCTAACTACTGGAGGTGTTGCAGTTGGCGCAGCACAAGTGGGCAGTGGCGTATTTACCAATTTACCTGCTGGCGATTATGTGGTAGAAATAACCGACGATTTAAGCTGTGGCCCCGTGTATTCGGATGTACTTACTATTTCCGAACCCGATGTACTTAATCTTTCTATTACAAGTACTAACCCATTATGTAGTGGCGATGTTGGCGAGATAGCCCTAACGGTAACTAATGGAGTTGAGCCATACACAATTTCGCTTGTGAAAGATGGAGCAGAGATTGAGACCACCACAGCAAATGCTGCCCAAGAGGTTGTTTTCACATCTCTTGATGGAGGAATTTATACCGTAAATGTAGAGGACTTCAATGGATGCTCAGTTTCATCGGCCGATATAGATATTAACGATGAGGTTGCTCCAATAGTTGTTACTCCTGTTGCAACTCATCCAACTTGCGATCCTTCTGGTGATCCAACATCTGGTACTATCGATGTTTCTGCTGCTGGAGGTACAGCCCCATACACATTTACCCTTTACAATGCTAGCGGTACGGTTGTGGAAACGGCTATTGATAATGCCTCTGTTCAATTTATCGATTTAAATGACGGAACTTACAACATAGAAGTTGTTGATGTGAATGGCTGCACAATACCTATGGTTGAGGTAACTCTTAATCCTGCCACAACGCTATCTATTGATGATGTTATATCAAAAGATATTAGCTGCTTTGGACAATCCGATGGTGAGATTGAGGTAGTGATTTCTGGTGAAACAGGAACACCCGAATTCAGAATTACTCCGGGCGATGATGTATGGCAAACTGAGAATGTTTTCACAGGTCTCGGTCTCGGAACTTATACCATTGATGTGAGCGACGAGAATGGTTGCATTGTAACTTGGGGAGTGGACATTGAAATTGGCCAACCCGCAGAACCATTTGCAATAACTCTTGCAGGTACTTTGCCAACGTCTATAAGCACTAGCGATGGTAGAATTGACATTACCCCATCTGGAGGAACGCCTCCTTACGAGTTCACCCTCGAAATTGAAGAAGATGGTACTTGGACAACTGTTGCAACATCGGAATTGCCAGTATTCGATAACCTGCCAGTTGGAGAATACAAGGTAATCGGAAACGATGCCAATGGCTGTATTGTTGAGGAGACAATTACCCTTACTCAATACTCGTTTACTCTTTCGGCAACCGATGCCCTTTGCTTTGGTAGTGAGGATGGAACCATTACTGTTACAGAGGTTTACGGTGTTACCGATCCTTTATCTATAGTTGAGCGCCTGTGGACCGACGGCGATGGCAACAATATCTCCGATTATATGGTAGAGAAGTATAACGAGGATGAAGGCCTATACAAAGAACTACCAGCAGGAACTTATACCCTGTTTGCTGTAACAGCCCAAGGTGCCGATTATACCGCATCGATAACCATAGGTCAGCCCGAAATTCTTGATGTTGATCATATTGTTGCACCAATTGTTTGCTTTACCACCGATGCTGTGGGTGAGGTTACTTTTACCATAACCGGAGGAACACCATTTGCCGATGGATTATATGACATTTCATGGCAAGATGGTGAAACGCTGAATACGGTTAGGGATAATGTTGTTGGCGGTTTGCTCGAAGGAACCTATACCTTTACCATTACCGATGCCAATGGTTGTGAGTATACCGAAGATGTAACAGTTGACTACCCTGAGCCAATATCAATTTCAAGTCTTCACGTTTACAATGTGAATTGCTTTGGCGATAACACAGGTGAAATTTCGGTTTGGGCAACAGGTAACTCCGCATTAACTTACCGTATAGAGGGTGCATTGCCCGAAGGGTATGAGAATGAAAACAGTAATGGTATATTCTCTAATCTACCAGCCGGGGCATACGAGCTATTTATTACCGATGCCGATGGTTGCGAGCACATATTTACCGATGGCAATAGGTTTGTTATAGAGCAACCCGATCCGATTGAAATTACAACGCTAACGGCCGATATTAGTGAGCGTACTTGCCATACCGATACTGTTGGTGTAAATGAAGACGGAATAATTTATATGCAGGTAAGCGGTGGGGTTCCAGATTATACATACCAGTGGACCAATAACTGGGAAACCTACAATAAGCAAACCCTAAACCTCGAGTACCCAACACCTGGTACATATCAAATTACAGTAACCGACAGGAATAATTGTTTGGCAACCAAAGAGGTGATTGTTCCTGGCCCAGCACCAATAAACATTACTTTTGCTTACGATACGGCCGATTGTAAAGTTTTTGGTGATGGCGTTGCTCTTAATGGAGGAATAAATTTAACTGCAATTACAGGAGGGAATAGCGAAAGCGATAGTGACTATGGAGTAAAATGGTATAGAGCAAGTGATGAATATTTAGCCGACTATGACAACAATTGGAAATTAGTTGGGCGGCAGGCTGCAGGTTTCTATACTATAGTTACAGATAAATTAGGTTGTGAAGAAAAAATGGAATTCACTATTCCGCATGATGAGAACAATAGATTCGACGTGCTAATTGATATGGATAAGGATAATTACTGTTTCAACGATCAGGTATCGTTACGAGCCGTAGTTGAAACTGAAAATAGTATTGGTGATCCAACATACAAGTGGACTAACATTACCGATTCTCCCGACCAAACTTTTAGTCGCGATGAAAACTTGTATATAACACAGCCGCTGAAAAACACCGCTTTATTCCGGGTTGATGTTATTAGTGGTATTGGATGTGTTGAATCGGCCGAGGCTACTGTATCGGTTTATCCGCGCATTGGACCATTTGTCGATAGGGACTTACACCCATTCTTTGCCGACTCCGATCTCGATGCATTCAGGGTTAATCCAGAAGATCCTGCAAGTGATGGTGACTCAACGGTAATTTCGGTTCTTGCCAATACCGAGTATCCTATTGAGATGTATACCAAGAACCCCGACTACACGCTAACCTTTAGCTGGTCACCTGCAGAATTCTTTAACCCAACCAACGAGAAAGCCACAGCAATGATGTTTACTACTGGAACGTATGAGAATTTTATGACCGGACAGATAAAGAATGTAATTACTGGTAAAACGGAGGAATACATTCCAATAGTTGGTCTAGCACAATCGGAGTATGGTTGTATAGAGGAGGTTAATCTTAAGGCCCGAATTCTCGACGAGGTAAATACATCCAACGTGTTTACCCCCAATGGCGATGGCATTAACGACCTGTGGTCAATTCCTTATTCCGATATTTTCCCCAACCTTGAGATAAAAATCCATAATCGCTGGGGTTATATGGTATGGTCGGCCAAAGGAAGTGAAGCAGCCCGTGGATGGGATGGCAAGAATAAGAACGGAAAAGATATGCCATTTGGCACCTACTACTACGTTATTAAGTTCAATGTAGATGGTACAGAGAAGTGGAAGCCAGTTTCTGGGTCAGTAACTATACTAAGGTAGTAAAAGCAGATTCGAGTAAAATGAAAGATATGAAAAGGATAGCTTTAATAGCCAGCGCAGCCCTCCTTCTGCTATTTTCAGAAGCGAGCGCTCAGCAGCTGCCGCAGTTCACACAGTATATGTTTAACACATACATTGTGAACCCAGCGGTAGGGGGTACATTTAACTATTATCAAATTCGTTATAACAACCGATTTCAGTGGGTTGGATTAAAAGATGCTCCGCAAACATACAGCATCAGTGCGTATGGCCCCCATGGCAAAAAGGATATGGGGTTTGGTGGTAACTTTTACCATGATGTCACAGGATCTACCAGCAGAACTGGGGGGCTATTCTCATACTCTTACAATATGCAGGTAACAGAATCGGGGTTACGTGTATCTGGAGGAATATCGCTCGGTTTTATGATGTTCCGTGCCGATGGCTCAAAATTTGAATTTGGTGATGATTTTATGGAGAACGATCCGGCCCTTTATGCCAATACCAAGTCTGTTTTTACACCCGACGCCTCAGTTGGCTTTATGGTTTACGACACACGCTTTTTTGCAGGAATATCGGCTCATCAACTTTTGGGACAAAAGCTTTACGAGTCAGTACTTAGCATAACTGAGAACGATGCCGAAATTAACTATACGGGCGTAAACAAGCTTAAGCAGCACTTTATGGTAATGGGAGGTATGCTCTTACCGCTCAATCGCGATTTCGATATAGAGCCATCGGTGCTACTAAAGTATATGATTAGCAACCCTCTGCAGGTTGATTTAAATGTTAAATTAACCTATCGGCAAGAATTTTGGGGAGGTATTTCTTTACGTTGGATGGATGGAATTTCTCTGCTCTTTGGTTACGAGTATCAGCGCAGGTACCTATTTGGTTATTCGTTCGACTACTCTTTAACCGAATTACGACCCCATAGTGCC
>CAZTFJ010000054.1:5114-11297 GCA_964612255.1 uncultured Rikenellaceae bacterium
TACTTTCAAGGATTTTTACATTCTCACCAAATATTCTTTATCAACAGCAAGGCAGTTCCAAGCAACTGTACCTGCGAATTTACATGATTGAGAAGCCATTTTTATGTGGTGTCTGGTATCTGAACAACATCGACATCAGGCCTGATGCAATTATTGCACTTGCAGGGTTTGCACGGGAAAAATTTCAGGTGGGATACAGTTTTGATCTTACACTTTCAAAACTATCGAATTACAGTTATGGTTCGCATGAAATAATGATAGGTTATAAGTTCGATAAGCTTAAGTAGTAGTTTTATCATAGCAAGGCACACAAAGGCAGGCTTTTGCTTGCCTTGTGTGTTTAATTTTAAACCCACAATTTGTATTTTATACATTCTGTAGTATGAAAAATGGCATTATAGTTATTGTCTCCTTTTTTCTTTTGTTTCATTTAGTGCTAACTAGTTGTAAAAATGATACTATTCCCGAAAGTGATATGGTTAAAATTTTCTCGGAGGTATTTATAACTGATGCTATAGTTAGCACTTCAAATTATTCATATAAGTTCTCAAAGCGCGATTCCATTGACTATTATAGCCCCATATACACTAAAATGGGATATACTAATAAACAATTTGAGCAGGCTATGGATTTTTACCTTGAAAATCCAAAAGAACTTGATAATCTGCTCGATAAGGTGGTAAACTATTTAGCACAGCTTGAGGCCGAACGTGAGATAAAATTAGAAAAAACCGAGGGAGTTCCAGAAATGGATAATATATCAATAGCTAAAGATACTGAGGATCTTTGGCAAGGCAATAAAAGCTATCAACTCCCTACCGATAGCGATAAGGATAGTATTTACTTTAAGTATCCTGTAATTGGCTTTGGCAAATATAAGCTAACTGCCAAGGTTAAGGTTTTGCCCAACGACGAATCAATTGAGCCTTATGCTGCTATGTGGTTTACGCGCGATTCTTCTGGAACAAGAGCCAATGTTGAGCGAAAGGAGTATATTAAGGATGGCCGCGAAAGGGTACTTAACTTAACCATAGAGTTAAACGATTCAACACAAACTCATATTGAAGGGATGCTTATGGGACATATTGAGCAGGATGGCGATTGGAAGAAGTTTGTACAAGTGTCTGATATTAAGATAGCCTATACGCCCACAACAGAATCCCCACTTGTAACAGAACCCATAGACAGAAAAAGGATGATAATGGATGCCGATACGAATAGGTTTAAGTCGAGGGTTACTGCTCGTGAACTTCAGGTTAAAGAGTAACTTTATTAGTCAATATTATTTATATTAGCGCAAGTAAAAATTCATTAAATCGAATTACCATGGTACTGAAACCTGCACACTTAATAGCCTTGTTTTTTACGATTTTTACTTTTCAAAATGCGTTCTCGCAAGGCGAAAAGCCTCAAAATATCTATAGGGTAACGGTTAACTCGCGCTATGTGCTCGAGAATGGTGAACGCACAAGCAAGTACTATGCAATAGGGCAACTGATATCCGATTCGCTGGGTCGATTACATACCGAGATTGACTATAACTGGGAAACACATTATCCCGACAATTATAGGTGGCACTATTTCGACCAGCAAACCAAGGTAAAAACCGATTACTTTTTTAAGGAGAAGTTGAATTACTATAAAGTTTTTGAATACAACCAAAATAAACAGCTGGCAAAGCTGTTGTTATATAACGTTACTAATAGCGATACCACTCTGGTTGTTAGTGAGGAACACACCTACGACGATGATGGAAACCGAGTAAAAACCACAGGTTATAATAAGGATGGTAAAAGAGTATTTAAAATTCGGTATAAGTATGATGAGTTAAATACCGAGATTCAGCGGAAGGTGAGAGGCCGAAGGGCTGTCCCATCCGATTCAATTATGCGACTTACTCGGACTGTGGAGTACGATTCGTTGAACAGGGTTGTTGTTGAGCATCTTGATATAGAGAAATATGGAGCACCAAGTTTATCAACTAAATCAACCTTTAAGTTCGATGAGAATGGCAATTTGGTTGAAGAGGTTATAACCAATAAGGTGAGTGGCAAAACCATAAAAAAGGAACGTTTGTACCGTAGCGATAATCGAATAAAGGGGCTAAAAATTTACGATTCGCAGGATAACTTGTTAGACTATCAAGCATGGCGCTACGAGATTTACAGAACGGCTAACCGAACCCATAGGGTGTTTGAGTAGGGCTATATCGTTGGCCTAGTGGCTATACTTTTGCCATATAAGCGCTGCCGCACCTAAAACGGCGGCGTTTTTGTCTTTTAAACCAGATGGGAGTAACTTCACTGAATTTTTAAAGGCTGAAAAAAGATTTTTCTCCAAATGCCTTTTCACTGGTTCAAACAGAATGCTTCCGGCACCGCTTAACCCTCCAAAAAGAAAGATTGCTTCGGGGTTAAGTATAGCAACCAAATCGGCTAATTGCATACCTAGTATAGCTCCGGTGTACTCAAATGCCTCAAGGGCTATACTATCGCCTTGCTGAGCAAAGGTTGCTATTTTTTTTGCCGAAAGGGTATCGTATGAATATCCACGCATAGCGCTTGGTTCAATTGAATCGGCTAGGAGTTTAAATGCAGTTCTCCGAAGTCCTGGTGCAGAGACGTAGGTCTCAAGGCATCCTTGCTTGCCACAACCACATTGTCTACCCCACGGTTTTACAGCGGTATGCCCAAATTCTCCGGCAAAACCGCTCTCGCCAAGCACAAGTTTACCGTCAACAACAATACCGCTACCCAGCCCAGTGCCCAATGTAATGAAAACAAAGTTGCGCATACCCTTGGCATCGCCAAATTGCATTTCGCCAATGGCGGCAGCATTAGCATCGTTAGTAAGGGCGACAGGAACATTTAACAGACGGTTTAGCTCGCTGGTTAAGGGCAACGAACCTTTCCAGCGAAGGTTTGCAGCATCCACAATCTCGCCAGTGTAGTATGATCCGTTAGGTGCACCCACGCCCACACCTGCAAGCGTAAAGTCATGGTTAATACCGGCAAGTAGTTTCGATATTTCTGATGCAATGCGCGCTACATAGTCGAGGAAGTTGCTATCTTGCTGAGTAGGAAAAGATACCTCTTTTATACAATCGCCTTGCTGAGTTACTAGTCCAATTACGGTGTTAGTACCTCCAATGTCGACACCTGCTACAATATTGTTCATGAATTCTTTATAAGAATTTTATACCTAATTGCATAAACACAGCTAAAGCCAAAGTGTTTGCTTGCAAAATAAATGGGTACGAAAATAGTTTATTTTCAGCAAATAAGCAACCTTGAATGTAGAGCGTTCTTATGGTTGGGTAAGGGTTTGAAAGACCTCTTCCATTTGAACCGATTTCATACTCAGCGTTATAATTGTAATGTTTTGCTGTGCACAAAATCGAAATACAGATGGTCTTACATCCTCTTGTTGCGTCGACTTAAGGGTCCAACCACATCCATTGTCCGAGGTTGGCAACACATCCTCAACACCCTGAATACTTGAGAGAGCTTGGGCGCTTATGGGTTCAAGGGTTTCTAAGCTAACAACTTGTTGGCCAAGGTTAGCATACTGCATTACCTCTTCGGTGTTACCATCGGCTACAATAGTTCCCTTATTAAGAATTATTACCCTGCTGCAAATGGCCTCAACCTCTTGCATGATGTGTGTTGATAGCATTACCGTTTTTTCGCGGCCCACATCGGCAATAATTTTTCTAATCTCAACAATTTGGTTTGGATCAAGCCCACTAGTTGGTTCATCTAGTATAAGTACCGAGGGTTGGTTTAGTAGGGCTTGCGCTAAGCCTACACGTTGCCGATACCCGCGCGATAGTTCCCCAATTCTTTTATTCTGTTCGTAACCAATGCCCGTTAGGTCAACAAGTTCTTTTACCCTTTTGTTTGCAACTTTACCCAGCCCGTAAACCTTAGCAACAAAGTGTAAATATTCCTTAACAAACATTTCTGTGTAAAGCGGATTATTTTCTGGCATATAGCCAATTGTATGCCTAAAGTCGCTGTTGCTGCTAGATATATTTGTACCATTAACCGTTACTGAGCCCGCATTTGGTTGAATATAACCAGTAACGATTTTCATCATTGTAGATTTACCAGCTCCGTTGGGTCCTAAGAATCCAACAACCTGACCGTTAGGAACGCTAAACGACACGTTGTTTAATGCTTTTTGGGTTCCGTATAGTTTGGTTATATTTTTTACCTCTATTGACATTTGCCGCAATGTATTGTGTTATTCTACTTCCTCGTAATCAACATAGTCGCCCACGTCTTTATCAACAATTTTATCTTTTTGTGGATTTTTTGTGACGTATACATCACACTCGCGGCGATTACTCTTGTTTTGTTGTCTGGGGTCTTGCTGATTTTGCATACGCCTAAAAAAGCGGCGTAGCGCAATCCTGGAAACAAAAGCCAGAAGGAATAGGATTAAAAAAATTATGGCAAAAAATTTAAATAGTATAAGCATGCTTGTATTTCGTTATTTGGTTTATGCTTGCAGGCAAATTTAGCCAATGCCTCTTTAGGTTAATCTAAAAAGGAGCTAAATTTTGATAAATGTTATTGCACAGCATAGTTCAGTACATATCCGGTTGATGAGCCTACAATTAGGTTAAATGTTGATTTTGTATTGGCAAAGCTACCTATGCTAAAAGGTGTAGTTCCCTTTAAAGGAAATCCTTTGTATAGCTCTCCATTACCATTTACCAGAAAAATTTGGTTACTGCTTGGGCACACTAGCCCAAGTTTACGATCGCGTGCGCCAAAATGGAAATATATAACTTGCATCATGGGTTCTTCTTTAAACTTTCTCTCTAACATCACACTCCCATCCGTTTTAAAAACCTTAAGTTCTTTTCCATCAAGAATAATGTAATCGTTTTTTCCATCGGCATCAACATCTTTACAATCGAAAAAGTGGTTTGAAGAGAATCGATTAAGTAGCGTTTCGCCAACTTTACCATCGAGATATATATGTTTAACTACACCCAGGGTGTCGGTGGTAACAAATCGTGGGCGTGAGCCAGAGGATTCATCCAACAGAATAAGGCTGTTATGTGCTTTAGAGAATTGTTTCTCGGGCTTAATGCGCTCGTTGCCTCTCCGGTCGAGTATGTATATTCTGTTCTGGTCGGCAAATACAATGTAATCTTTGCCGTTGCTTCTGAAATGCTGTATGGCTTGTAATACAGTTTTTTCTGACTTGTCAAAATCCCAGCCTGTAACAATATTGCCATGCTTATTGTAGGCGTAAACGCTTCTGTCCTCGCCAGCAATAAAGAAACGATAGTTATGGTTATTATCGTAGTCGAATACTGCTACCGGATTCGTTGCAGGCGAGCGGAGTATTACAGGAAAACCATCAACGTTGTTACCATTTCTATCAATTAGATATAGCTGATTTTTAGTGTTGAAAAGATATTGCAACTTACCATTTTTATAAATATCTACCTGATGCACCTCGCCCATAATCTCATTCGGCAAAGGTCTTTGCCAAAGTACACGGCCAACCTCATTTATAAGGTAAATGGTGTTTTTATTGTCTTGCACAAAAATTTCACGGTTCTGGGTATTATGGTTAATTACCAGTTGAGGTTTCATGTTGCTGGTGGTATCAAGCCTCGACTCCCAAACAGTTTGGGGAGCATCAATAGCGTATGGGGTGTATCGAGCCGTTATATTGTTAAATATTAAATCTTTACCACCAGTGAGTTGCAAGGCTATACCTTGTATTTTTTCAATAGTTTCCATTCTAGAAAGTATGCGAGCAGCGGCATTGGGAGCTAGTACTTGCCCGTATAGCAACTCGGCTTGCGATGGATTTATGTATGCCGTAAAATGTGCCTCAGAGGCTAACCCCTCGGCAAATTGAGCAAACCCCTGCTCAACCTCAAGCTGTTTGTTGTGGATGTTTGCCAAAATTAGTCGCGATAGCGACTCAACAGAAGAGCCAAAAACAATATACGAATCGATATACGTGAAGTAACTATCGTTAGCAATGCTGAACAAATCTCCAAAAATATGGCTGTGTAACCCCTCTTTTGGGAATTTGTAAATATTTACCGATTTGCCCCTATCAACACGAAAGGTTTTTTCAAATGTGCTGGCAGGCATTCCCTGCTTTTTTGCGAAGGCCTTTATTAATTTGGTTAGCTCTTGCTTTGCTAGG
>CAZTFJ010000055.1:0-10861 GCA_964612255.1 uncultured Rikenellaceae bacterium
ATGCAACAGTATCGGATACGCTAATACAAATAATTGGCACAAATTCGTTTGAGTATGATTTTTCTGGGACCGGCCATATTGAGCGAGACCTAAGCGCCATTTACTGGAAGTTCTCATTCTCAGGTCTATCCGCATCGGACCCTCAAGTAGAGGCTGCTTTCCGCAGATACTAGTGCGAAAAACAGTACATTTGCAGCAAAATTCAACAAGCTATGGTACAAGTAGGACAAACCAACAACCTACGGGTTGTGAAAATGGTTAGCATAGGATGCTATCTCGATGGCGAAGAGCATGGCGAGATTCTGCTACCCCGCAGATACGTCCCAGAGAATATTGAAGTGGACCAGTACATCGACGTTTTTATCTACTTCGATTCGGAAGATAGAATTATCGCAACCACCGAGGAGCCAAAACTTAAACTAGGCAAAATTGCCATGCTAAAAGTGGTATCGGTTACACATGCTGGTGCATTTCTCGACTGGGGACTATCCAAGGATATCTTTGTACCATTTAAGGAGCAAAAGCAACGAATGGAGGTTGGCAACTGGTACATTGTTGGGCTTTATATCGACTACGAGACCAACCGGCTGGCAGCATCGGCAAAAATTGACAAGTTTTTAGATAACACCCCTCCCGAATACGAAGTTGGTCAAGAGGTTGACATACTAGTATATGGCAAAACCGACTTGGGCTACAACGCCATAGTGAATAATGCCCACTGGGGCGTTCTCTACGAGAATGAGGTTTTCCGACACCTTAGTCGCGGAAAAAGGTTAACAGCCTACATAAAAAAGGTTCGCGACGACGAAAAAATCGACCTAATACTACAAAAACCAGGTTACGAGAAGGTTGACGAAATATCTACTGGTATTCTCGACAAGCTAGAAAAGAATAACGGCGTGCTATGGCTAACCGATAAAAGCGCCCCGGAAGAGATATACGGCCTGCTTGGCATCAGCAAAAAGGTTTTCAAAAAAGCTATTGGCGCGCTGTACAAGGCAAAACTGATTACCCTTGAAGAAAACGCCATTAGGCTGGTTGAGAAATAGTTCGAGGCAATGCGCACAACCATTTTTCTATTTACACTCCAGCTAATTGCAACTATTGCTTTTTCGCAGGTTACCGGAACTATTGTCGATAAAGAAACTCGCCAACCTGTACCATACGCCAATGTTGGTATAGTGGGCAAAAAGGTTGGCACCACCTCCGACACTCAGGGAAATTTCACAATCGCAACATCAGCAGATACTTCAAAAATTGTAGTGTCGGCCATTGGATACGAACCTGCATTTGTTGGTGTTAGCACAAAAAAAACCACCATTGAGCTTACCCCCAAACAGTATAGCATTAAAGAGGTGGTGGTAAAACCACAAAAAAGAACGGAGGTGGTTGTTGATAAGCTAACGCGAAAATCATCTCATTCATATTCTTGTAGCGGGTTCGCCTATTTTAATGCAAAATATTTCCCTAAAAAAGACCAATACAACCAGACTCCTTACCTAAAACGCATTAGAGTTTTAACAAGGTCGCAGGTTAGGGGTGCAAAGTTTAATGTCCGGCTAGTGGCAGCAAACGAGCAGGGTAAACCCGGCGAAGAGATTGTTACCCAGAACCTAATTGCCTCAGCCCCTAGAGGAAAACGTATTGTAACCATCGACCTACGCGAATACCATGTAAAGTTCCCGGCCAATGGGCTGTTTGTGGTTCTTGAATGGCTAATTATTGAAGAGAATAAGCACGAGTACACCTTCACATACAAAGGCGAACGAAAAAAACACGATGGGGTTAGTTACGAACCTAACTTCTGTGTGTACATAAAAGAAGGCGAATCGAATATGTGGGGTTACTACGGTGGCAACTGGCACAAAAGAGACTTTACCCAAATACTTGGCCCTAACAAATACCATGAGCTGGCCATTGAGCTAACGCTTACCGACTAGGTTAAATTAAGCCCTTTCAATACCTATTGGCATTTAGCATAACCAAAGTGCAGTCGAAAATAACTTCTACACCATGCTCACGGGCTAGCTTAAGTAGTTCAGGATTTTCGGTACCTGGATTAAAGATAATACGCTTAGGTTTTAGCGCAATAATATACTCTAGATATTGCTTTTGACGGTTAGGGTTAAGATACAAAGTAACGGTATGGATATCGGTAGGGAAAATAGGATAGTCTAAAATTTGAACGCCCTCAACCTCGCCGGGGCGAGCACCAATGGCTACAACCTCAATGTTATGCTTAACCAAACTTTTTATGGCCAGCAAAGCAAATCGGCCAGGTTTGCTGCTTGCACCAAGCACTAAGGTTTTTTTGCCCATTGCTATAAAGATTTATAAAGCATTACCACGGCGTAAGCCGCAATACCCTCTTCGCGCCCCACAAAGCCAAGTTTCTCGGTGGTAGTTGCCTTAACCGATACGCTTCCTTTTTCGAGCCCAAGAATATCCTCCAGCGTTTCTTGCATCTGCGGAATTATATGCTTTAGTTTTGGCCGTTGTAGGCACACGGTAGAGTCGATATTTCCGATGAAATATCCTGCATCGGAAATAATTTGGGCGGTCTTTTTTAGGATTATTTTGCTATCGATTCCTTTAAGCGAGGGGTCGGTATCGGGGAAATGATACCCAATATCGCGCTGAGCAATGGCCCCCAGCATGGCATCGCAAATAGCATGTATTAGCACATCGCCATCGGAATGACCCACCGAACCGAGTTCATTATCAACTTTATTGCCACCAATCCACAAATCGTAACCTGTGGCCAGCGCATGCACATCGTATCCTACACCAACTCTAAAGTTCATAACATTGCTAGTTTCTATTACCTGGCCTCATTGGCTCAAACTCGAACGATAATGTAAAGCGAAATGTATTTGCCAACGGATTCGATAAACCTGCCGTTGGGATAAGGTAAGCAAAATCGAGATTGAACACATTGTATTTTATCCCAGCGCCTAACGTAAAATATTTCCTATTGCCCTTGGTTGTATGCTCATTAAAATATCCTGCTCTAATGGCAAACTGCCCAGCGTAAAGATACTCCAATCCCCCAGCAAGGCTAACCTCGCGAAGTTCCTCTTGAAAACCACCCGGTGCATCGTAAAACGATTGAAAAACACCAGTAAGCATAGGCACGTTTGGATCCATTCCCATTAGAATAACATCCGTATCATCGGTATCGTAAATGGGAGGAGTAGGTACAAGCAACTTATTGCCATCGAGCATAAACGATACCTTATTGTAAATATCTACATCCACCGAAAAACGTGCACCTAGTTTCAAGTTGGTGGGAATAAACTGCTTAATTGGATCCTCGTTATACGATATTTTAGCCCCAATATTGGATACGTTTAAACCTATAGCAAGTTCGCCTTTCTTGTCGTCAATCTGCAAAGGGGTTTGGTAGTAGGTTGATATATCGGCTGCAAAAGAGTTACCTGCCTTTGCTACGGGCTGGCCTTGCTGTGCAAAACCACCCGTTAAATCGGAACGGATATACCGAAATGCAATGCTACCCCCAATTTTTTCTGAAAATTTACGGGAGTATGCCATATCTAAAGAAAACTCGTTGGCATTATGGTCGAGCAGCCGAGTACCCTGCTCATCGGTAAAAATTATGGTTCCCATTGAGAAGTATAGCAGCGATGCGCTAACTACCTGTTGATCATCAAATCGATAATAGCCAACAAGGTAGTTTAAATCCATATCTTTTATAAGATTTTGCAACCATGGGGTGTACGAGTAGGCAACGCCCCAATCCTTCTCAATAAAAGCATATTTGGCTGGATTCCAGTGTTGGCTGTTGGCATCGGGAAGCGTGGCAGCACCCACATCACCCATCGATGCAGCTCTGGAATCGGGAGCTATCATTAAAAATGGAACGGCAACGCTTAGGGCATTAAGCCCTCCAACAAACTCTAAGTCTTCATCAGTTTGAGCCCAAACTGTAGTGGTTACAACTAGGCTGATTAGCAGCAGGGTGAAAAGTCTTTTAATCATCATAAAAAATTTTGAATCGCAAATTTAGTTGAAATGATAACAATAAAAAATCGGTTTTAGTATTCGACCTGCTACTTTAAGATTACCAATTTTTGGTAAGCAGTGGCTACTTGCCCGCTGCTTAGCCTAACTTTTAACCTATAAAAGTACACCCCGCGCCCTATGCGATCGCCAAAATCATCGAGACCATCCCACCCTATGGGGCCAACACGGTAATTACCAGCACCGGGTTCGTAATGAGTAATTGTTTTCACTAGCTTACCCGATGGGCTAAATATTTGAATGAGGATATCTAAATTATCGTAAGGTCTATTATGCTCAAAGTAAAAAGCAGTGTTTTCGGTAAAAGGGTTTGGGTAATTTAAAATATGAGTTAAGGCAAAACCCTCGTCGTTACGCACTGTGAAATCAATTTCATGCTCGGCACTGTTGTTGTAAATATCCCACGCCTTAACCCTTAATTTGTATGGTCCCGGACTAAGATTACTGAGTTGGTACTCTACCTTTCCCGCCTGGTAGCTATCCAAATCGGCTATGTAATAATCGTTCAGCACAAAAGTTTCCTCGCTATCGCCAATAAGGGTTGCTGTAAGGTCGTGCCCAATGCCCACGCCAGTAGTGTTAATTCCCGAACTATCGAAAAAATGCACTAGCATTTTAGGGTTTTGATCGGTAATTCCGCCCGGTACAAAATTTTGGCTATTCATAAATATTTCCATCTGTGGGCCTTCAGTATCTGAACCATCGTCCTTTCCAATACCTCCTACAACAAAATTATCGAACATTCCGCCAGCTATTTCGCCTAAACTTTTGGCATATAGGCTAAACTTACCTTTGCCATAGTTGTACATTATATCCTTAGGGATAATAAAGGAAGCGTTAAACTGACCATTGATTACCGATGAGCGTCCTCTGTAAATACCGTTTGGTCGGGTTGTAAACACAAAGGGTTCGCCACCCCTATTGGCCAAAGTAGTAACCTCTTTTGCCTTATCGAAAAGTGTAAACTCTAGCTCACCATTAAAATCAGTTGCAGCCTTCACGTTGTTAATTTTGGCAGCAATATCCACCTTGGTGAGCGCTTTAAGCGTATCTAGTTCTCCAGAAACATCAACATTGTTAATTTTTGATAGAGATGCTGTCATACTAGGATAATGCAGCTGTAGAGCTGGGTCGCCAAGGAGCAAAAAGTTTCGCTTATTTATCTGCCCTCCAGTTACAATTTTCGAAAGTCGCAACACATCGCCTAAACGATAATGCTTACCAATATCGCTTGTTGTTGAGGTCTCCCGCTCGGCAAATACAT
This sequence comes from uncultured Rikenellaceae bacterium, assembly GCA_964612255.1. Taxonomy (GTDB): domain Bacteria; phylum Bacteroidota; class Bacteroidia; order Bacteroidales; family Tenuifilaceae; genus Perlabentimonas. Next base: position 5,306 of record CAZTFJ010000055.1, read on the forward strand.
AGGTTAAAAAGTTTCGGTTAAGCGTGTAGTTAGGATTGGCATAAACAACTCGCGATGTGGACACCAAGGCCACGCTACCCCCAAGGGGAGCAAACAGGGTGTGCTCGCCAGCCGATTGGTATGAAAAATCGTCGAAACGACTAAACTCGCAGGTTGCCGTTACAAACAATGAGAGTTTATTAAAGTTACGCCAGCTCTGAATATCGTTAATCTGCAAAACTCGTTCATGCCCTAGCCATCTTGCATTGGCATGGCCTACGTAGTTCATAATAAGTGTTCCCTGATTTGCCCTGCTGTTAATGGCGCTAGTAACCCCAGGATACCTATCGCCCACCGACATTGATTCCAGCGGAAAGGCATCGAAGTAAATCTTCTCGATATTGTAATTGGGATAGCTCTGCTCAATAAAGGTAGCGTGCAAATCGGCATCGCGCATATGTAAATTTCCATCGCCATCGTCGGCAATAAAGCAAAGCTGGTTGTTCCAAGAACCTTGCGATGCCGAACTCAAGTAGTTGCTTATTTTGCTAACGGCCAAATCGGCCTCGGCTGAAGATCTGCAAGGAATTCGGCCAATACCTATATCAAGTAGCCCTGTAGCCTCACCCTCATTATCGTCGAGCAAACCGAAAAAATCATCGGACACAAACGAGCTGGTTACATGCAGCGAATTTTCCGACTGAAAAGTGGGAATGTAGTTAGTATTATCTGTGTGTTTCCCAACATTATCGTACGACCCATCGCCAAAAAGCAGCAGATATTTGGGCATATTCTCAGCCGAAGTTGAGCGCTGGTAAAACATCCTCATCATATTTCGAATAGCAGCCACATCGCGATTGCCAGATGAAAACTCGTTATAAACTTGTTGAGTTGTAACCACAAGCGATTTTAACCCGCTATGATCGCTATGCAGCTGCGCCAAAGCCTGTGCCTGATTAATAAAATTGGGGTGAGCCACAATAACCATATCGGGCTGTGGTTGACCATGGATGTTCTGGTTTGGAACCGCGCCAAGCCAATCTACATCATATACCTGCGAGGGTGTAAACGCCACAAACTCTCTCAGCTGTTCCGTTTCCACTTTAATTTTAGAAGTCTCTCCACTCGTTTCAAACGGCAGGTTCATCGGGTTAAAAAAATCAGTCACATCCCAAATCATTAAATCAGATATTGAGCTCGTTACCAAAAATTCTGATATGACACCTGCACCAACCGATTTGGAATCGCGAAAAATAAGCTGCTCGTTAGAAACAACAAGATTGCTGCGGGCGTTTATGTCTATATAATCGAGCCAAGCCTTGGCCGCTGGGGTTGGCTTATTGTAAACAAGCTCTAACTCCACCTCGCTCTGCGATGATGTAAAAGAGAATAGTTTAGTGTTTAATGATGCGAAATTGGTGTACTGGCTAGCTGTATTCACTGCGGACATCGACATGCTGCTTACCACATTGCCATTGGCCTTAAACGAGAAGCTACTAGAAACCGACGAGCGAGCCGCAGCGCAAACCTTCACTCTTACTTCAGCAGAAGGTACTAGGTTTTTAAACTCTGGGTTATAAGTTCGGTCAGAATAAACATCGAAAGATTCGCCAAACCATTGCCTCCCCGATTTGATAAGGTTAGTATCATTGCGCTCAAAAAAGTATAGCGCATCATACTGGTTTGATGTGTATGTTGCATCACCAGCGGGGGGAGAACTAGTTCCTATTCGTAGCGGATTCGACCTGTTTGTGGTAATAAAATATGTTGTTTCGGATGTGTAGCCATGTAACCTATGCGAAAAAAAATCATCCTCGGGGTTGTACTGCCACGATGCTGCACCTCGGGCATAGAAGTACAATTTATCTCCCTTGCCAAATACTCCATCGGAACCCTTATCAATCCAAATAGGAATTTGTATCAAATCGTCGTATGCCATCTCGTTGTTCCAAAATGAGAGCTGGCTCCCGTTGTGCCCCCAAATTGACACGTCAGACAAATTGGTTATACCGTTCTCTACTAAAAAGTCGTAACTTATAGCATGCACGCCCGTTTTTTGAACAGAAAACTTATGCCAGCTACCAACTGCCAATACCGATTGGGCAGATGCTTTTTGAAAGGATTGGCGAAGCTGTACATTGCTACTCACATTCTGAATTTCTAGTTCAAACGAAACAAGTTTTTGCACTTGCTGAGAAAAAGCATTAAACTGCACCGTTGGTATAGAATACTGAAGGTACGATTGTCCACGTGATTTGAATACATTGAAAATGGGTTTCTGCTTATCAATAATCTTGAGCACACCATTTGTAAGCAAACCTTTTTCTGAATTATTGAGAGGAGTGAAATTTTGTGAAACAATAGATACATTAATCTGATTTATATCTAGAATTGAATTCGATATGGGAATTATGTCAGCATAATACGGAAGCATAGTCTCTAAATCGGGGTAATCGACATTCCCATCGAACCAAAGAAACTCTTTATAATCCTGATTTTCTGGACTATTCTTCGGCAAATAATTAGATTTATGCTTAGTAACATCAGGCCAAACTATGGCCTTAGAAATCCGCTGTGCAGCAGTTGTCAATGACAAGTAACAAAGTAAACTTAAAACCGAAAGTGTTCGAAACATTGGATATTTGGCTTATTTTTGCAAATAAACAAAAAGTTTGCGTTACCTTTAAATAGTAAAATAAAAACGTGATATTTGAGTTTTTATTTTTACACATAATCACAACCAAAAGTAATAGTAATTAGCATAATCAGTAGAATTATTTCTTGATTGGCATAGCATAAACTTGTGTTGCACAAAGTAAATGAAGCAATTAAAACACATATTCATAGCATTTATAGTACTTTTCGCCAATGAATTTGCATTTGGACAAGATGCCAGCTTTGCTCAGTTTTTTGCAAACAAGTTGTACTTAAACCCTGCATACGCGGGTAACCCCAAACACCAAAGAGCATCGTTAGTTTATCGGAACCAGTGGCTTACAAGGCAATCGCCTTACATGACATACGGAGCCAGCTACGACAGATTTTACACAGATCACAACAGCGGTTTAGGCATAAATATTATAAATGATATGCAGGCTCTAGGTACATTAAACTGGTTAACGCTTGATGTGATGTACTCGTACAATGTTAGGGTTGCATACAATGCACAAATTCGAGGAGGCCTACAAGCTGGGGGCATTTTTAAGTCGCAAAACACTCGAAATTTGGTTTTCCCCGATATGGTTGACCCAAACACAGGACAGGTTATTGGGAATGTTGGATTTGCAGGGAAGAGTAGCCTTATGCCCGACTTTGCTGTTGGCTTGTTAGGGGAATGGGGAATGTTTTATGGTGGCATTGCAGTTCACCACCTTTTTCAACCAGTAGATACCCGTATCGACTATGCCAACGCAAGTGGTTTTGATACCAAATCGCGATTACCACGCAAGTACACAATTCACATAGGTGCTGATATTGATGTGTACAAACGGTATTTAATCCGAAAAAATGTAATGCTGTCGCCCAATATTATTTATCAACAGCAAGGCGATTTTAGGCAGCTCAACGTTGGGGCATACCTCTCGTACCTAGATATAGTAGCTGGCATTTGGGTAAAAAACAACTTTGGGATGACCAATAGCACCATTGTTTTTATGGCCGGATACCACAATGTTAGCTACTCATTTGCTTATAGTTACGATTTTAGCATTCTCGACGGAGGATTTAGGGGGTTAAATACTTCGTCGCATGAGGTAACCTTTGGAGTGAATTTTAAGTATAAAAAGAGGCCTCGAACAAAAGTTCACACAATAAAGAGCCCAATATTTTAGTTTTTTTCTTTAGTAAGATAAATAAATCAAACAATTATTTCTATATTTGAAGTTGTCAAAGAGTTGAAATCAAAGGAAAAACCATCAACTATGAAATTGAAGCACAGTTACATTCTTTTACTGTTGGCAGGTTCTGTTACAGTTTCTTCATGCAATATGCTTGGCGGAACAACTGGTGAATCGTCAACAACCGGATGGGAATACAATAATCCCGAATTCGGAGGATTTGAGGTTGTTCAAGATTACACACCCAAAGCTGGGCCTGGCCTAGTTTTTATTGAAGGGGGTACCTTCATAATGGGTGGAGGTGAACAAAACCTAATGTACGATTGGAACAACGTAAACCGCAGGGTAACAGTTGCTTCCTTTTATATGGATGAAACGGAGGTTAGAAACGTTGACTACCGAGAGTACCTTTACTGGCTTCGTAGGGTGTACGTATCGTATCCAAATGTTTACCGCAATGCCCTACCCGACACATTGGTATGGCGTAGCCCACTTGGTTATAACGACCCTTACGTAACAAACTACTTCCGTCACCCAGCTTATAACGAGCATCCTGTGGTTGGTGTTAGCTGGCTTCAGGCAAACGACTACTGCCAGTGGAGAAGTGACAGGGTGAATGAGATGATTCTGTATGAAGAGGGTTACATTAACCTAGACCTCCAACAGGTAGATGCAGAGAACTTTAATACCGACGCATACTTACTTGGTATGTACGAGGCTTCTGTACGGAATACTCGTCCTAGCATGAGACCTGGCCAAGAAGAAGGCAGAAGGGTATCTTTTGAAGATGGAATTTTGCTACCCAAGTATCGTTTACCATCGGAAGCCGAGTGGGAATATGCAGCCCTAGGTTTAATTGGCAATACATACGATGAACGAGTAGTTGAAAGGAAAATATACCCTTGGAATGGTCACAACGTGCGTAATAGTGACTCCAAAAATATGGGTCAAATGATGGCGAACTTCCAGCGTGGTCGTGGTGACTTTATGGGTGTTGCCGGCAACCTAAACGATAGCGAACATATCCCTGGTAATGTGAAATCATACTGGCCTAACGACTTTGGTCTGTACTGTATGGCTGGTAATGTTAATGAGTGGGTGCTAGACGTATATCGCCCTCAGTCTTTTGAGGACTTTGACGAATTCCGTCCTTTCCGCGGTAATATCTTTAAAACCCTAGATACCAACCCCGACGGAACCCCCAAAAGCCTTGATAGCCTAGGTAGAGTTAAATACAGAGAGGTTACTCCAGAAGAATCGGCAAATAGACCTAACTACAATAAAGCTTACTACGTAAATTACAAAGATGGTGACCTAGCGTCGAGCATCGATTACACAAACGTAGAAGGTGGTGAGACTACCAATTCGAACAGAATGTATGACCAAGGGGCTACAACTAGAGAGGATAGACCTCAGGAGGGAATGGCAAGTTTGGTTAACGACCGTGCTCGCGTATACAAAGGTGGTTCATGGAAAGACCGTGCTTACTGGTTAAGCCCTGGAACTCGCAGATTCCTTGACGAAGCAGCATCAACTAACGACATTGGTTTTAGGTGTGCAATGGAAGCTGTAGGCTCTCAGGTGGGCGGCAGATAGCACTAACTATACGAAAACTATACTGAGGCCTCATTGATATCAATGGGGTCTCTTTTTTTAATGCATAACGATGGAAAAGATTTTTAAACATTTGAGCAGCCTGTTAAATTAAGGCCATGCAATTACTCCAGATAGCCGAAACGTG
>CAZTFJ010000056.1:0-10845 GCA_964612255.1 uncultured Rikenellaceae bacterium
ACCTAATGGAAAATTTTATATTAGAGCTGCTAGAAAATTAGGATTTACACCTGAACAATATAAATATGGTTTATTAACTCCAAATATTGGAAACACTTACTCTGGAGCCGTTCCATTAGCATTATCAAATGTATTGGATAAAGCAGAACGGCCAGGAAATTCTTCCCGGCCGTTCTGCTTTATTTGGTTCTTACTAAACGTCAATGTTGGCGTATTTAGCATGCTTTTCAATAAACTCTCGGCGGGGAGGAACCTCATCGCCCATAAGCATCGAGAAAATTCTGTCGGCCTCGGCAGCGCTGGCAACAGTAACTCGTCTGAGCTTTCTGGTTTCGGGGTTCATGGTAGTATCCCACAGCTGTTCGGCATTCATCTCACCCAAACCCTTGTACCTTTGAATATGAACAGAACCTTCGCGCCCTTTGCCCAGCTCATCAACGGCTTGGTTACGTTCCTCTTCGGACCAGCAGTAACGCTCCTCTTTACCCTTTTTTATTAGATATAGCGGTGGCGTGGCAATGTATAGATAGCCCTCGTTAATAAGGTCGTTCATGTAGCGGAAAAAGAATGTCATAATAAGCGTGGCAATGTGGCTACCATCCACATCGGCATCGGTCATGATTACAACCTTGTGGTATCTAATTTTTTCAAGATTCAGCGCTTTGCTGTCCTCTTCGGTTCCTATAGATACGCCAAGGGCAGTAAACATATTCTTAATTTCTTCGTTCTCGAAAATTTTATGCTGCATAGCCTTTTCCACATTCAGGATTTTACCCCTAAGCGGCATAATGGCCTGAAAGCGGCGGTCGCGACCCTGCTTTGCTGTCCCACCCGCCGAGTCACCCTCAACGAGGAATAGTTCGGTTTGTGAAGGGTCTTTTTCTGAGCAGTCCGATAGCTTACCGGGAAGGCCAGAGCCCGAAAGAACGGTTTTTCGTTGCACAAGTTCTCTGGCTTTACGGGCGGCATGCCTGGCCTGAGCAGCTAGAATAACTTTTTGAACAATGCTCCGAGCATCTTTGGGATTTTCCTCAAGGTAGTTAGTTAATGCTTCGCTAACAGCTTGGTCAACTGCAAGGCTAACCTCAGAGTTGCCCAACTTAGTTTTTGTTTGCCCCTCAAACTGAGGTTCAGCAACTTTCACCGAGATAATAGCAGTAAGCCCCTCTCTAAAGTCGTCGCCACTAATATCGAATTTAAGTTTTGATAGTAAACCCGATTCGTCGGCATACTTTTTTAGCGTGCGGGTAAGCGCCCTACGGAATCCGGTAAGGTGAGTACCGCCTTCAATTGTATTGATATTGTTTACGTACGAGTGGATGTTCTCTGAGAACGAGGTGTTGTATTGCATTGCAACCTCAACAGGAACTTCGTTTTTGTTCGCTTCAATGTAGATGGTGGTTTCAATAAGTGATTCGCGAGTAGCATCTAGAAACTCAACAAACTCTTTTAGCCCTTCTTCAGAATAGTATTCTTCGTAACGGAATGTACCACCGTTGCCGTTCTCTTCAAGTTCGCGCTTATCCCTTATGCTTAGTTTTACCCCTTTGTTGAGAAACGCAAGCTCTCGAAGGCGAGAGGATAGTATCTCGAAGCTGTACTCAGTTGTTTGGGTAAAGATTGTGTCGTCGGGTAAAAAAGTAATTCTTGTGCCAGATTTGTCTGTTTCGCCAATTTGCTCTACAGGGCCAAGGGGGGCTCCTTTGCTGTACTCTTGTTTCCAAATTTTGCCATCGCGATATACCTCGGCAACCATTACTTTTGATAGGGCGTTAACACATGATACCCCAACGCCATGCAAACCACCAGAAACTTTATATGAGCCTTTATCGAATTTTCCGCCAGCGTGTAGCACGGTCATTACTACCTCAAGCGCCGAGCGTTGCTCCTTTTCGTGAAAGTCAACGGGAATTCCCCTACCATCGTCTATTACGGTAATTGAACCGTCCTCGTTAATTTCTACAACAATGGTGCTACAGTAACCACCAAGTGCTTCGTCAATAGAGTTGTCTACTACCTCGTATACCAAGTGGTGAAGGCCTCTGCTGCCTGTATCACCGATATACATCGATGGGCGTTTACGCACTGCGTCGAGCCCTTCTAAAACCTGAATGCTATTTGCAGAATACTGCTTACCCTCAACCTCGGGCACATTCACCAACTTCTCGTTTTCTAAGTTATCCATATAAATGTTGCTTCAAATAATGACGACTATTTATTTAGTCAAAAACCCTGAAAATCAGTATTTTGATGGTATTGTAAAAATACCATCAAAGATAGTAATTATTACAAGAAAAACGGTGTTTTTGGTAATTTTTTTGAAGTAAAAATATGGTATTAAAACACACATTATCAATTTGTTACCAATTGTTGTTTTTCGCTCGCAGTTATTGATTATGGCTAATAAAGAATGCAAACTAATCAAACTTTGTTTTAACATTAAAAAGCATATGTAAGGCCAGCTCGTAAGTTGAATTGTTGAGTTGGGTACAAATACCAAACGTGGTAGCGTTTTGCAGTAATATTGTTGATGTTCAAGAAGGCCGATAACCTTTTGTTGTATCTGTATTCTACTCCCAAATTCAAGTCGGCCAATCCTTCAATTTCAATAACTTGTCCGTTTAGGCCTTGTGCCTTTCTTTTCCCCTCGAGATAAAAGTTGGCATTGAGCAGTATTTTGTCCTGTATGTTATACGATAATTTTGCTCTGCCCTTATAGTCTGGTTTATGCCAAGGGGCGTCCAGCTCATTCATTGTGTAAAAATTGTATTCTGCCTTAATTGCTATTTTTACTGACGAAATTGGGGCAAACGTGAGCTCGCCTGCAAAGTAGGAGTGTTGTATGTTGTCGTACACTACATCGAATTGGTTACTTAAAAAGTTGTTGCTTGGATCTGTCGCGTTTACAAAAAAGTAGGCACTATCAATAAGCGAGAAGCAACCTGAGATGTTGTAGGCCAAACGTGGGCTCAGATTCCCTTTTATGCCCCCTTTAAGAATAAATTTATGGCTGGTGTTGGCCACTCTAATGCCGGGCATTGCCCATGGGTTCTCTTCAAGAATTTGGGCGTAATGGTTATCTTTTAGGTAGCCGCTAAACTGAAAGTAGGGGATTACGTAGTTGGCAATTATATCGTACGATAGTAATCCAATGGGATAAAAATGGGTTTGTGTACCAGTTTCGTTGATATCTATAGCTGCAGAAACCCCTGCTTGGGTCCGCCATTGCTTGCCAAATAGGCCTATCCAAGGAGAAAAATTGATAATAGTTTGACCTGTTTGAGCTCCGTTTAGCTCTCTGGCATGGTGCTTTACTCCAAGGTTTGCCCCAATCTTTTCTATTTTAAAGTACTTGTCGAAATTACCCTTTACCTCAATTGTGTTTTGACGATTAGCGTACTTGTCGGTAAAGTTGGTAAACTGTGAGTTAAATTGGTAGTTTATGTGTGTTGAGTCGTTATGGGTACTGTAATAATTCAAATCTACATTAAAATGTCTTTGTCTTTGCTTTTCAACCTCAGAAGGAATTGGGAGGGCGGCCTGAGTGGTATCGTATCCGTAAAAGCCGTATTCAAAATTATTGAAGTTGATGCTGCCATCCAGCGCCGATTTTTTGAAAATCTTTTTGCCAAAAGCAGTCGCACCTATATGATGAAAAGCGCCGTCAACCTCTACCTCGTTATCGAGCGTAATGTTACTGAACGATCCGTTGTACTTAACGAATGTGCCAAATGAGTAATCTTTTTGTCTGGTGCTAGAAAAATACAATTCGCCAAGGGGTGAGGCATAGTTGCCAAATCCTGCCTTTACATATCCTCGGCTGGCTCGGGCAAGCGGCTCAGCCACCATTCGCGCTGGCGAAATCATATTAATTGGAAAATCGATAGTAACTGGCCTAAGTGCAAGGTTGTATGTAAATATTGGCGACATCCGCATGGTGTCTTCAACCTGGGGTAGCATATTTAATTTAAATGCATCGGAAATAGTGGGTTCGTAGGGGCGCACCCCTTGCACGTGCTGCGTTCGTTTATCTTGTTGTGCAAAAATATGCGATGAGCTAATGAGCAATATTAGGACTCCAATAATTGGTATTACATTTTTATTTTGCATAGTACGTTAGCTTTCTTAGTTACATTCACTTTTCAACGATATGGCTACTCTGCCCATTCCAGCTGAATGGTGTCGTTGGTGTTTTTCTGTTGCTTCTCCTTTTCCTTAATCACAAGGTCTGTTAGCAATTTTGATGCTTCGTCGATAATTCCATCGTTGGTCTTAGTATAGCCATCAATAACACTTTGTAGCGTGGCTTTGGCCTGAAAAAAGTCGTCGCGGTGGGCGTATATCTCAGCAAGTATCATAAAACTTTTGGCAAGCCAGAACTGATGCGGTGTATTGCGCTCGGCAAAGTTAAACACTTCATTTTCGGCTTTATCAAGGTCTCCGGAATCAAAATATATTTTTACCATTTGATATTTTGCCTCGGCACCCTCAACTGATTTAAGGTTGTTCGAAACGTACGCAAACTCATCAAAAGCCTCGGATGTTCTGTTTAACTCTAACAATGCTTTAGCTTTAGTGAAATGAGCTTCGCGCTCATTTTCTGCTGGTAGCTTATCGGTAATTAGCACCTTGTTGGCAGCATCAACCACCTCGCTGTGCCTTGCTAAAAATTTTGCGGTACGCATCATCCCTAACCTAGCCTCTAACAAGCTCGATTTCAGGTCGGCAAGGTTTTCGAGCAGCTGGTAAACCTCGTAGGCATCGGCGTATTTCTGTTGCTGCATATATATTGATGATGATGCCAATAGCGTTTGCTCTGTAAACGGGTTTTTCTGCCTTTGGATTACTTGCGAGTACGATTGGAGCGCAAGGTCTAGCTTGTTGTCTCTATGGTAGCAATCGGCTATATAGTAATGGGCGTTTAGTACAAAGCTGCCTTTAGGAAATTGGTCGAGGTAACTGTTGAGGTTTTGTATGGCTTTTTCGCAGTTCCCAGCCATGTATTGTCGCTCAGCCGAGATGTAGGTTAGCGAATCCTTTTCGGCCATACTCACATTGCCCAAGCTACCAAGGTTCGATGCGTATGCAAAGTACTCATCAACGCTACCCTTATCAACATAAATATTTCTGATACCAATAAGCGCATTTTTTGCCTCGGCCGAGCCAGGAAACTCCTCTACAACTCGCTTGTAGTAGTGCATTGCATTATCGGATTCGTTTTGGTTGTAGGCTGCAATGCCCAGCTGTACCAGTGCCTGCACAAAGTATGAGCTACCCGGAAAATCTTGCTGTATCATTGAGTAGAACTTCACAGCCTCATCAATTTTGTTTTGAGCCAGATAGGTTTCGGCAACTTCAAACAGGGCATCATCGGCGTAGCTTGAGGTGTAAAATTTATCAATAAAAGTAAGCAGCTCTTCAATCTTTTTCTGTGGTCTATCAACTAGGCCAAAAGCAATTCCTCGCTGAAGCATGGCGTAGTCTACATCAATGGTGTTTGTGTTTATGGCGTTCTCGTAGTAATCGAGAGCCACCCAGTAGCGGCGCTGAATAAAGTATGAATCGGCAATGCGGTTGTAAGCGTCGCCCAAAAATTGGGTTTTATCCTTATTGGTAAGCGTGGTGTACTTGCGGAACCAAACACTTGCATCGTCGTAGTTTTTTAGCTTAAAATGGGCGTACCCCAAGTTGTAGTGAGCTAGCTGATACTCGGGTAAATCGAAAGCTCCAGGAGACAGCAGAAACTGATTGTAGTCGTTGGCTGCCTTTTCAAAATCTTCTAATCTATAATACGATTCTCCTCGCCAGTATAGGCTTAACGCCATAAGCCGGTCGCTGTATTCGGGGTATTGTAGCGAGAGGGTAAATTTATCAACAGCCTCTTGAAAGCTGAGGTTTTGGAAAAGCTCAATGCCACGGTAAAACGCAACTCGCTGGTAGGCTCTCCGAATGGAAGCATCTTTGTTCGATATTTTATCGAGCGACTCTAGGGCTTGCCTGTAGTTCTTGGTGTTGGTATAGGCTAGTACCAGGTAGTTGTAAGCCTCGTCGATTCTTGAACTATTTGGGAATAACTCAATGTATAGTTGAAATGCCTCAATGGCCTCGTTAAAAGGATTGTAAAGCGTTTCGTAGGTGATTTTTGCAAAGTTGAAAAGCGCATCCTCCTTAATGGTTAAATCGAAATCGGTTTTCGATGCCATTGAGAATGCCTGGCGTGCCTTGCTTTTCTGGTCGGTTTTCAGGTAGCAGTCGGCCAGGTGGTAATATGTATTCTGGCTAAGGGTATCCTCCTCGGTGGGTACTCGCTCAAGATATTTTATAGCATCGTCGAAACGAAAATTTCGGTAGTAAATAAACCCAACCAGGTAGTTGTCCTCGCGGGTTAACGTTTCGGTTTTCTCAACAAATTGCTCAATATACGGTACGGCTTTGTCATACTCTTTAATTCTGTAGTACGATTCGCCAATAAGGCGAGCAATTTCGGGTGTACGTCGGGCATTGGCCGATTCAAGAATAGGTGGTGCGTACTCTATCACCTTGCCATATTGTCTTTGTAAGTAGTAAATTTGGGATATGTAGTAGGGAACGAGTGGGGCAAAGGTTTGGTCGCTGCTAAGTTTTTCAAAACCTTTTAGAGCAGTTGCATAGTTTTTTTGATCGTAGGCAATGTGAGAGTAATAGTAAGTTGCTGGGGCAGCATACATATTCTGAATATCTTTTATCTCGTAGAACGCTCTGCCTGCCAAATCAAAATTATTTTGCATAAAGTAGCTGTAGCCTAACTTGAAAAGCATTTCCGATTTTTGGTTTGAGCTAAGCCCATTGCGGTTGGTTTGGTTAAACCAGTAAACAGCATCGCTGTACTTACGCTCACGGTAGCGAAGCTTGGCCAGCTCAAAGTAGCCTTCGTTTACCTTTTGGTTGTCGGGGTATGTGTTTATAAAGGTTCGCATGAGGTACTCAGCATCTTCGTTGAATAGCTCAATTGCGCAGAGGGCGTAGTAAAACTCAGCCTCTCCTTTTATGTGCAACTCTTTAATACTGGCATTTTTAGATGCTAGCTTAAAGTGTTTTTGGGCCGAGGCAAAATTTCCGGTTTGGTAAAGCTCAATACCTTGGTTTAGGTATATATCGGGATGAGTATGGTGAGTTGTTTGCTGGGCAATTGCACCGCAACTTATTAAAAGTAATGCCGAGGCTATAAAAGCCTTTATTATTTTTACAAGCATAGTTCTTGGCTTAAAATTCGTGTAAAAATACAAATAATGCGCTTAAAGTAAGCGTGAATTGGGTTTCATTATATCAACATCAAACTGTTAATAACTACTATTTATTGTGTTACAACAAATCGGAATATTTTAGTGAACCTTGGTTTAACATTTTTTTTGATTTGATTGTTATATGTGTGGACGAATAGATATTTTTGTTTTACTTCAAAAAAAAAGAAATATGAATAACCTAATAGCTCTGGTAGATACAAACGATAAGGTAACTGGATATGATGAGAAGCAAAAGGTTCATTTAGAGGGATTGCTTCATAGGGCATTTTCAATATTTGTTTTTAATTCGAAAGGGGAACTTATGGTTCACCAGCGGGCGCTGGAAAAGTACCACTCGCCTGGGCTTTGGACCAATACTTGTTGCAGCCACTTGCCCGAGGGGATGGAGATGGAAGAGGCCACGCATAGGCGTTTAGTTGAGGAGATGGGTTTTGATGTGGAGCTAGCCTATGTTGATAAGTTTCACTATCGCATCGATTTTGATAATGGGCTAACCGAGAATGAGATTGACCATATCTACATTGGCTTTTTCGATGGTTTACCAAACCCCAACGCTCAAGAGGTAGAAAGCTACGAGTGGATTTCGCTATACGATTTACAGCGTGATGTTAAAGCTAATCCGCATAAATACACTTACTGGCTCAAGCATATTTTGGCGCATCATTACGATACTCTCGAAAGTGCCTTGGCTCAATATTCAGTAGGCTAGTTGCCGATTTGTTGCTAAAGTTTAACCCTGCGTAGGCGCAAGCTATTGCTTACTACCGATACGGAACTAAGCGCCATAGCCATTCCCGCAATCATGGGGTCGAACTGAAACCCAATAATTGGATATAAAACTCCTGCGGCTAAGGGTATTCCTATTACATTGTAAATAAATGCCCAGAAAAGATTTTGCTTTACTGTTCGCATTGTTAGTTTCGAAAGTTTAATTGCTGTAGCTATTTGGCTTAAATCCGATGTGGTAAGCGTAATTTTTGCAACATCCATAGCAATGTCGGAGCCTTTGCCCATGGCAATGCTAACATCGGCCTGCGCAAGGGCATGCGAGTCGTTAATTCCATCGCCAACCATTCCAACTACCCTTCCGTTTGCTTGCAGCTGCTTAATAAGCTCTGCTTTTTCATGAGGTAGCATCGACGATTTGTATTGGCTTACACCAACCTCTGCGGCAACATGTTTAGCCGTTTGTTCGTTGTCGCCTGTAAGCATTATGGTTTCAATTCCAGCAGCTTTTAGGGCTGTAATTGCCTGAGCCGATGAATTTTTAATCTTATCGGAAATAGAAATTACGGCTATCACCTCCTGATCATTTGCAAAAAGCATAGTGGTTTGCCCTTTTGCACTCCAGCTGTTCATCAAGTTTTCAGCTTTTGGCGAAACGCTAACTCCATGCTGGTTTATTAGCTTGTTGTTCCCAACAAAGTATTGCGTTTGGTTTACAGTGGCAGAAATTCCCATGCCCGTGGCCGCGTTAAAATTATCAACTGTAATGAGTTGAGCATAATTTGCTAGATAGCTTGTTATAGCCTCGGCCAGCGGGTGTTCCGATTTATTTTCAATTGAGTATAATATCGATATAAGCTCATCAATCTTATCGTCATTTGTTAGCCATTCAAGATTGGTAACGGCTGGTTTTCCCTCGGTAATTGTACCTGTTTTATCGAGCACTATTGTATTTAGCTTATGGGCTGTTTCTAAACTTTGAGCATCTTTAATCAGGATATTATTTTCGGCTCCTTTGCCCATACCAACCATGATAGCGGTTGGTGTGGCTAAGCCTAAAGCGCAAGGACATGCAACCGCAAGCACAGTAACCAATGCCACAATGCCGTGAACAAATCCCTGATTATCGCCAGCAATTACCCAAACCGAGAAACTTAGTAGGGCAATTCCCATAACTATGGGCACAAATATCCCGGCAACTTTATCGGCTAATTTTTGTACTGGTGCTTTCGATCCCTGAGCCTCTTCAACCATTTTTACAATCCGGCTCAGAACGGTTTCAGAACCAACTTGCTGAGCCATTACGGTTAACGAGCCTTTTTGGTTGGCCGTGCCGGCATAAACCTTATCGCCTTTACTCTTCTCAACTGGTAATGGCTCGCCGGTTATGGTGCTCTCATCTATATACGACAAACCATCTATTACAATCCCATCAACAGGAATTCTGCCTCCGGGTTTAACCAGAACTTGCTGCCCAATCTCCAAATCGGATATGCTAACCTCTTTTTGGGTATTGTTTTCAATAATTGTAACCTTATCGGGTTGAAGACCCATAAGTTTTCTTATGGATGATGAGGTTTTGCCTTTTGCCCTTTCTTCGAGCCATTTGCCTAAAAGGATAAATGTTATAATTACCGAAGCCGATTCGAAGTAAACGTGTGGTTCTAAACCCCGATTGGCTAATAAGTTGGGGATTAGTGTGTTAAAAACGCTGTAAACAAAGGCAATGCCTGTACTAAGGGCCACCAGAGTATCCATATTTGCTTTGCCGTGCTTAGCTTGTTTCCAGGCGTTGATGTAAAATCCACGGCCAAACCAGAAAATTATTGGAATGGATAGCACTAACGATATGATTGGCGAGTATTTCCAATGCATCATAAACATACCCAGAACAAACACTGGAATGGTGAAAAGTCCTGCCCAAATGGTTCGTGCTTTAAGTTTGTCTGTTTCCTTCTTGTGAGCATTACTGGCAGCTTGGTCGTTATTCTCACTATCAATCAAAAGGTCGTAGCCAATAGCTCTGATTGCTTGTTGTAACTTTTGGGGTGATACAATTTGGGGATTAAAATCTACCCATGCTGTTTGGTTCGATAAGTTAACGCCAGCATCGGCAACACCATCAAGCTCTTTTAGCATGCTCTCAACACTGGACGAGCATCCTGCGCATGACATCCCTGTAACGGGATATATATGTTTTTCGGTCATCATATAATTCTTTTATATTCTGAACATCTTTTGCAAAGTATTGTTTAAATCCTTATTTGCAAATTCTATGATTTTCTTGGGTTAATCATTGTTAAACCTTGAGTTTAAGTTTTGACAGATAGTTGATGTCATTTACCTTTGTTGCAAAGGAAAATAAATATTTTTTTGTTTCTTGGCACAAGGTTTGATGTGTTTTTCTGCGTTTTATATAAATAATACTTGAGAATTTCTAAATCTAAATAATTAAATACTATGTCAGTTTCAGATATATACAATAAAATTAAATGGCTTTTGCTGGTCAACTTCAATGTGAAAGATATTGTGAATTACTATAATGCCGATTTGAAAAATGATTTAGGAATGGAGGGGTGGGATATAAACCTTTTGCTTTACCTTGTAGAGAGCACCTTTGATGTGAAATTAAAAACAGGCGTGGAGAAAGATTTATCGCGACTAGATCAGTTGGTATCGTTGGTTTACGATCAAAGAAACGCTTCGGAGAAGTTGAAGCAGATAGCATAAAAATATAAATATTAGAATTTTAAATTTTCATTAAAGCTGCATTTTTGCAGCTTTTTTGTTATTCAAATTTTAGAGAGATGTTTGAGTTTAAGGTTATTCTTTTAAC
>CAZTFJ010000057.1:0-10820 GCA_964612255.1 uncultured Rikenellaceae bacterium
GTCATTAGGAGTTCTGCGAACTAATGGCGGTCATTAGAAAAAGAATGGCTAATGACAACAGGAGCGAAGCGTAGCTCAGCGTTAGCTAAAATTGAGTTTAAACAAAAAGGCTTGGAAAATCTCCAAGCCTTTTTGTTTGTGAAGTATGGTAAGCCTATTTCAAGTGCTTATCAAATATTAGTATTGTTTCAGGATCCGATGGGCGTGTGGCGGGATACTCAATAATCTTACCCTCGCCATCAATTAGCACAAAGGTTGGTACACCGTAAATCTGGTATTGCTTTGCCACATCCGACTGCCAAGCCTTTTCGGCGTGTAGCTGATACCCTTTAAGTTCTTCTTTCTCAACCATTCGTTCCCATGCCGATTTGTCATCGTCGAGCGATATGGCAAGAAACGCTATGGGCTTGCCTTTGTATGCCTCTTTAACCTTTTTTAGGTGAGGAATTTCTCTGCGGCAAGGGCCACACCATGATGCCCAAAAATCGATGTAAACCAGTTGCCCTTTAAAATCCGATAGCGAATGCTCATTACCTTCAATATCGGTAAGGGTGAAACTGGGTGCGGGTTGTCCTGGCGCTAGCAGCATACGTTTTGCTAATGCGTTTTCAATAATCGTTCTGTATGTATCCGATTTTGAGGTTTTTACAAAGTGTTCAGCTACATTCTTGGCAATCTCAAGGCTCGACCATTTAACAGCTTCTGAGGTTGAGTTGTGCTTGTAGTAATCCTGCATGGTGGGGTCGGTTACCAAGCTGTCAATCATATCGAAGAGTATTAGCGTTTGCTCAAATACCGATTTGCCTTTGTGTTCATCTTTAGCAATTTCGGTGTAATATATATTGTTGATATGATTTTCAACTAGAGCAGTGTATTCATTTAGCGAGAAATGCTTGGTGTTGCTAAAGTCTATGTCGTTCATGAATTGGTAATCGCTCTCGTTGCGGGTAAACTCATTGCCGCTTATTCTTGCGTTGTACTCGGGGTAGTTATATTGCCACATTGCGGCTAAATAGTCAACTCGCGATTGCTCAATGCCGACAAATGTTTTATCGTTGCAGCTGCTAATAATGGACTTTGCATTAGCTACAATTGAATCGGTTTTGGCTGCAAATGCTTCTTTTGATAGTGTAAAAAAGGCTCTAAAGTCTTGAGTAGCGCCATTAACTGCCTTGTTTACCTTAGCAAGTATTTGGTTCTGGTTAGCCAGTGAACCTGATATGTATGGATTCTCTTCAGGCTTTTTAATGTCAATGGCAACCTCAATGCTACCACCGGGTGCTAGGTAAAGGGTGTTGCGTAGTCGCGCAGTGCGAAGCGTATAGTATGTTGGTTCGCTAATAGTTACGGTTTGGGTAAAGCTTCCATCGTTGTTTAACCAAATGGTGTCTGTTATACCTTTGCTGGTAAGCAGGGCAAAATCGTTATCGTAGTTCGAAACTGTTCCGCTGATTGTAGCTTCGTTTTTCTCGAAAACGCTACATGAGGCCAGCGCAAGTAAGGCAAAAAGGAAAATAGCTTGATGTCTCATAATTTTGTTAATTTTGGTTTTGTGCAAAGTAGGTAATTATTTCTTAAAGTTTGAATGGGTTTTGAGCATTTGACCCAACTTTTTTTTCGCAATAAGCTAAATCATGTTAAGTTTATCGATGTCAACATACCAAATATATCCTTTCACATTGGGGTAACCCATTTCGAGTAAAAGGTTGCTGTATCGTTGCACTTGTTTTATGTGGTTTGGTAACTCGGCGCCAAATTTAAAATCAACCACAATGGTTTGGTTTTCGCGTGTCATCACCCTATCGGGTCGGTAGCTTTTGCCGCTGGGGGTTAGTATTGCTCTTTCAGTAATTGCCTTCCAGCTACCTGAGAACCAATCGTTAAATGGTTGTTTGCTTAGTGTTTTACTAATGCTTTCTTTTAGGCTATCGGTTGAGGTTTCCTCTATAATACCATCTGTAATGCCTTTGGTTAGGGCCACATCAATATCGTTAAGGGCGTAAATGTTCGAGAACAGCTCATGCATTACCTTTCCGTGTTCTAACGGGGCAAAACGTTGCGATGGAGCAGTTACAAAAAAATCTTCCGATTCGGTTTTTAGCTTTATGCTACTGTATTTATTACCAACAGGATAGTTCTCTATTGTCCATTGGTTATCCTGTGGGAGACCATGCTGTTTGTTTGTTTTACTTACTGTGGGTTTATTGCCAATGCAATACGTTTCAAAATCTTGTTCGGGTTTGTTTGCTGGGTTAAGTATAGCCATTTGAGGCACTATAAGTCGTAACAGCTGCGAGGTTGACGATAACTTTTTTATGTCACCATCCATCTCTTTCTTGGTTTGGGGAGCATAAATGTAAAGTTCGTTACGGGCTCTTGTGAATGTAACGTATAAAAGGTTTATGTTATCAACCATCTCTTTCATCTCTTCTTCAAGTACTTCGTAGGCAAAAAGGCTTTTTGCTGCCTCGCTCGATACTTTTATTGGGTAATTGGGTAGCAGGTTAAATGGCTCTTGCTGAGACGATACCCAAAGTAATGGCTGGATTCCACGTCCTCGAAAACTCCAACTTGCGTACGGTACAATAACTACCGGGTATTCCAAACCTTTCGATTTATGTATGGTGAGTATTGATACCGCGTTGGCATTGCCTGGAACCGATAGCGACAGGTTTTCGCTTTTTTGCTCCCACCATTGTAAAAAACGGTTTACATCGCTTCCGCCTTTGCTGCTTAGTGTTGCAATATGCTCATGAAGTTCGGCAAGGTGTGCCAGCTCGCCTTTTACTGCAAAAAGGTTGTATCGTTGGGCAATGGCTTCAAATACTTCTTGCAATGGGCGAGTGTTAAGCGAGCTAAGCCAGCGGGTTTCCTCATCGGTCATGCTTGCTGTAAAGCGCGTATGCCATTGGTAATTTTCGGTGCGGGTAAGCGTTGTGGTTTCTTTGGTGAGTATTCGTTTGGCTACCTCGTTGTTGGGGTCTTGCACTAGCTGCAGCGCAGCTATGGTAAGTCTTACCACTAGCGAATTTTTTAGTAGTAGTCCTTCCTGACTAATAAAGTTGATACGATTTTCTGCGTTAGCCTCTGTGCGGTTGTGCTCTAAAAGCATGTTGGCTATGCGTTGGCCATCGTTTTTTGTGCGCACAAGTATGGCTATATCGTTAAGGTTGTAGCGCTCTTTTAGGTTGATTATTAGTTCAGGAATGTGAGCCGATAGGTGCTCATCCTGACTAGCTTTATTCTTATACTCAAAAAAGTTTACCTCCACATAGCCGGTGTTTACATTGTCGGCTTTGTTGGGTAATTGCTCCAAGTCGGCATAGGCTTTATCTATTTGCTCCTTTAGTGCCGCAATGGCTTCTATAGGTGTGCCCTCGTTGGCTTTCTGTTCAATTTCTTGCTTTGCATACTCTTTAGCTTGCCCAAAAAATGTGTTATTAAAATCAACAATGCTCTTTAGGCTTCGCCAGTTTGTTTTTAGCGGAATTTCGTTTGTTCCGTGTAGGGCAAGATCGTTGGCCACGCCGCTGGCCAGTATGCTCCAGTCGCCGTTTCGCCATCGGTAAATCGATTGTTTCACATCGCCCACAATCATGCTAAAGAAGTCTTGCGATAGGCTGTTCTCTACCAATGGTTTAAAGTTATGCCATTGCACCTCCGATGTGTCCTGAAACTCATCAATCATGTACATATCGTACCGCGTACCAACCTTTTCGTATATAAAGGGAGCATCCGATTCCTTAACAAATTCTCTTAGCAAATGTCCACTATCGCTAAGTAGTAAAAATCCCTCGTCGCGTGAGAGTTGCCTTACCTTTTCCCACAAATCGCCAATAAGCGCAAGGTTTTCGAGATTTTTTAGAATGAGTTTTGCCGATATGTATGCCGGATTCTTTTCTTCAGCCAGCTTTGCAAGTGCGGTAAGAGTAGGGTGCAATGTTTGGCTTACCAGGCTGCTTATTTGGGCAAAAAGGGCTTTGTCTTTTAATGTCGATTTGCTTACCCAGTCCTCACCAGTTGGGCTGTTAAGTGCTGCTGTAACATAATTATTAGGCAATGGCATTTCATTATATTCATTGTTGGCTTTGGCACATTTGTCTAAGTAGCCCATTACGCCTCTTTGTTTTTGTGTAAATATATCTGGCGATATACCATGCTTTTCCAACGCCTCAAACGAAGATTTAGACATTTGGCTAATTTCTGAAGCAGTTCTATTTACAAGGTCTTGAAGTTTTTCCTTTAGCAGGTTCACCCTATCGCGTTGGGTAAAAAGTTCAATCTCCTCTTTACCCATCAATCTAAATTTTTCAGAGAAAAGCTGTTTACCCAGTTCAACCAGCCTTTTTCGTATATCCCAACCTTTGCCTTCGTCGAGTTGGGCGTAACCCATAGTTGTTAGCCATTTTAGCAACTCATCTATTGTGGCAGCCGAGTCTAGCAGGTTATCGGCGGCATGCTCAAGCACCGGTTGGTTATCCAGCTCAATATCAATACCACCTTGCTCGCCAATTTCCCATAGCAGGGCCTGTATTACACGTTGTACAAAGCTGTCGATGGTACTAATAGAGAATCGGCTATAGTCATGCAGAATAAGCGAGAGGGCTTGGCTGGCTCTTTGTTTTAGAGTATTTAGTTCGATGTTAAGCAGTTGGCATATTTCATCGCCTATTGAAGACCTGTTGCCACTGGCAATCTCAAGCAGCTCGTTTAAAATACGACTTTTCATTTCGGCTGTAGCCTTGTTGGTAAAGGTAACGGCCAGAATCGATTTGTAACTCTCGGGGTTGTCAATAAGCTGCTTTATGTATTCGGCTGCCAATCGGTATGTTTTTCCCGATCCTGCAGAGGCTTTGTAAACAACTAGTTTCGACATATATCTGAAGTATTATCTTTATTTCATAAAGGTAGCAATTTTGATACTAATTTTAGGCGATGTAACGCTTGCCATTTATAATTTTTGGACGTAATTTTAAATCTTATATTTGCCCAAAAGTAAAAAGTATGCAGGTAGATAATTTAAAGGTAGCCATTGTTCAAGCCGATTTGCTATGGGAGCAAAAGGATGAGAATATTAAACGGATAGGTAAACTTGTTGATTCATTAAGCGATAAGCCACACATAGTTATACTTCCGGAGATGTTTACAACAGGCTTCTCGATGAATGCAGAGCAGATGGCCGAAAAGCCCAACGACAAAACCTATAGCTGGATGCTAAATACGGCCAAGGCAAATGGTTTTGCCATATGTGGGAGCTACATTGTACAAGATGGAGGAAAGTATTACAACAGGTTCCATTTTGTTACCCCCGAGGGAACTTATTACACGTATAACAAACGCCACCTTTTTACGTTTGCCGATGAAAATTTGAAATATACTCCTGGTTCTGATCGCTTAGTGTTTGAATATTGCGGTTGGCGTATCTTGCCTCAAATATGTTACGATATTCGCTTTCCTGTCTGGAGTAGGAATAGAGGGGATTACGATTTGATAATTAATGTGGCCAACTTCCCCGGTATTCGGCGAAATATTTGGACAACCTTGGCAAAAGCGCGTGCAATAGAGAATCAGTGCTTTGTTGCAGCAGCGAATAGGGTAGGGGCCGATGGATTAGGACTCTATTACACAGGCGACAGCACCCTTATTGAACCTAACGGCGATGTTGTTTCCGATATTCTTCCAGGGCAGGAGGGCATAGTGATGGGGGAGTTTTCTATGGCTCAACTCAAAAAGTTTCGTGCAGATTTCCCTGTGTTGAATGATGCCGATGATTTTATACTTACAGCCCGCTAGTTGAAAATTATTGAAAAAATATGCCTTTTTACAATGCATTTAATGTACTTTTAAATTTACTTTGCGGCTCATTTTCCAGAAACTGAAACTATGAATATTATTATTGCTGGTGCCGGTGAGGTGGGGACACATTTAGCTAAGATGCTTTCCATAGAGTATCATGACATTGTGGTAATTGACCCCGATACCCAGAAGTTGGGGCAGCTGTCATCGAATGCCGATTTACTGGTAGTTGAGGGTTCGGCTACCAATCTGTCGGCGCTAAAGGAGGCAAACGTTAAAAAGGCCGATCTATTTATTGCGGTTACAAGCTCCGAAAATGCCAATATCCTAAGCGCTACGCTGGCTAAAAAACTTGGCGCAAAAAAGGTTATTGCCCGTATTGATAATAATGAGTACTTACTGCCCAACAACAAAGAAATTTTTCTGAATATGGGGGTCGACTCTCTTATATATCCAGAAAAACTTGCTGCTAAAGAGGTAATTGGGCTTTTGGGGCACACGAGTTCAACCGAGTTTGTCGATTTTTCTGGCGGAAAACTCTCGCTAGCTGTATTTAGGCTCGAGGAGGATGCTCCGGTTATTGATCAAACCTTGGTTCAAACTATCAGAGAAAATCAGGATTTGGAGTTTAGGGCAGTTGCCATTTCGCGCGAGGGCGAAACCATTATTCCTCGTGGTAACGACCAGTTTAAGGTTAACGATTTGGTTTATGTTATAACAAACAAGAGTGGTGTGCAGGATATGCTCGACTATTCTGGCAAAAAAAATATTGAGGTACGCAACCTTATGATTGTGGGAGGTGGGCGTATTGGAATTCGTATTGCTTACGACCTTGAAAAGGAGGTTAATGTAAAAATTATTGAGGAGGAGCGTGAGAAAAGCACCAAGCTGGCCAATTTCTTTAAAAATGCACTTGTAATACATGGCGATGGCCGCGACACCGAGCTGCTTATGCAGGAGGGGCTACCCTATATGGATGCTTTTATTGCCGTTACTGGCAATTCCGAAACTAACATTCTTACCTGCTTGGCTGCTAAGCGAATGGGGGTTAAGAAAACCATTGCCGAGGTTGAAAACCTCGACTACATTGCCCTAGCCGAAAGCATGGGAATTGATACGGTTATCAATAAGAAGCTTATTACGGCTAGCCGTATTTTCAGATATACAATGAGTACAGAGGTTTCCGCAATAAAATGCCTGACTGGCAGCGATGCCGAGGTGCTAGAATTTATAGTAAAGCCCAATGCACAAGTTACTCGTGGTAAGATAAAGGATATCAACTTCCCTAAAGATGCTATTATTGGAGGTGTTGTACGAGGCGAATCGAGCCATATTGCTAAGGGTAGCACAGAGATTAAGGCCTACGATAGGGTAGTGGTGTTTGCGTTGCCCTCGGCAATTAATAAGGTGGGGAAATTTTTCAATTAATTGCATAAAAAAAGGGTAGGCTACTTACATCGCACCGCTACAACCACCTACCCTTGCTACCTTCCGGTCCTGGGGGAGTTCAGTAGGAGCTGGTCGTGTAAGACCTACCCGAGCCGCAAAAGTAGTAACATTTTATAATCATTCAAATATTTTTCTCGTTTTTTATAGCTGTATGCTTCATTTATGCTGACTAAGCAAATGGGTTGTAGCCGTACTGCTCACATAATAAGTGCTATATAAAAATATGGTAGAAAATTAAATTTGGCTTATTAAGTATATGCATTTCTCGTTACGTTTCTTTTCTATACCATTTAGACCATTTAGATTTTTTCACTAATTAATGCATTAGTGCCCTCCAAAATTCAAACCCTAAAACTCTTGTTCTTACAATATCAATAACCAATATAGATTTTTTCGATTTTTATATGTGGTGCCTTTAGAATTGGTTTGGGAATAATAAAGTTTTGCCATCCTTACATATTCTTGCAGGCATATAAGTTGCAGATAAACAGTGTTTTATGATGAGTTTTGTGGTTGTGTTTTTAATGCTGATATATATCATTTTTTTAAGAAATATTTCTTAATAAGTGATATGATAACACGGAGAGTTAATTTGTAACTTAGCCTATACCAGTAGCAAATCAAATTAAAAATTTAAGCTTATGAAAAGAATTCTATTAACCTGTATGCTATGCCTAGCGGTTATAGGTGTAACTAAATCTCAAGAGAAAGAGACCGATGAAATTGCAGATGAGTCGGCTTTTTCGTTTAGTACCAATATAGTTAATCGATATGTTTGGCGAGGGCTATTATACAGCGCAAACCCAAATATACAGCCAACCATTGGTTTTGCTAAAGGCAACTTATCGGTAGGTGTTTGGGGCTCTTACGGTATAGCTGTTCCGTATGCAGAGGTTGATTTATACGTATCGTATACCGCAGGAAATTTCACTTTTACCATCAACGATTATTATACCGAGGATGAAACTGACCTCACATTGCATAACTATTTTAATTGGGATAAAGCCAAAACACCCCATTCATTAGAGGGAGCAGTTACCTTTAACGGTACAGAATCTTTTCCCATATCTATTACTGCTGCAACATTCTTTTATGGCTACGACCGAGATGCTAACGGCGATAATTACTACTCAACCTATTTCGAAATTGGTTATAGCAAGCAGCTTGGGGCCACGCTAATGAATTTGGTTGGAGGGGGAACTCCTGCCCAGGGGCTAGACCATAGCAAAGCAGGAATTGTAAACTTGGGGGTTGGCCTAAGTAAAGAAGTAGCTATAACCGAAAAGTTTAAATTACCCGTATTTACACAGCTAGTTATTAACCCAAGTGCACAAGACATATTCTTTGTTTTTGGGCTTACCCTTTAGGATTTTTTACAATTCAAATTAATTGACATATGAATAAAAAAATAGTATCAATACGTTACAAGATTGGCCTAAATTTAGGTATTGGTGTGTTCATAACAGCGGCCATACTTATTGCCATTTCAACAGTAACCTTTCGGAATAAATCTATAGATGCAGCCCGCGAGGAGGCGGTTGCAAACGCCAAGGAATTTGCTGCAAGGGTTAAGGCACCAATGGAGGAGGCTCTTAACGCTTCAAAATCTTTTGCTAATGCTTTATCGGTTGTGGGTTCGCAATCAAATGAAATACAAATAAGTCGTTATAATGCTGAGCAAATGGCCGCTAGGGTTCTGCATAGCAACCCAGCCTTTTTAGGCTTTACACTTGCCTTTGAGCCAAATAGCTTTGATGGCCTTGATAGCGATTTCGTTAACGCTCCTCATTCCGATATCACGGGTAGGTTTATATCGTACCTCACAAAGGATGGTTCAGGTGGTTCTGTTATTGAACCTCTTATTGATTATGAAACACCCGAAAAAGGTCCTTGGTATTGGATTCCTAAGCAGACTAGGCGCGATGCCATAAATGGCCCTGTATTGTATCCTGTTCAAGGGGTCGATATGCTTATGGTTTCGTATATGACCCCAGTGCTTAAACAAGGGCAATTTGCAGGGGTTACTGGTATCGATATTTCAATTGATTTTCTTCAGGATATGGCAAAAACCTCCAATATTTTTGAGGGTAATGCCGATATTGTTATTGTTTCGTTCGATGGGCTTATTGCTGCTTCAACAGTTAGCGACGACCATATTAATAAATCTATCGGAGAGGTGTATACCACCAATTTCGACAAGCAAATGGATATTATTAAAAATGCTCGCGAGGAAATAATTATTGACGATGGCTCAATGAACATATATGTGCCAATTAACATTGGCAATACGGGTACTCCCTGGCAAGTTAAGCTTAGCGTGCCGGTTAGCTACATAACCCAGGAGGCTACTATGGGAATGTGGCGGCAAATTATTATTGGTATTATACTAACAGCCATAAGCATTTTGGCACTAAACTTTCTTGTTGGCGGATTAGTTGCTCCGTTGATGGCTATCTCTGGAATTGCCAATAGAATTGCCGAGGGCGATCTTTCGTCTGTTAAGGAGGTAAGGGTAGCTAACGATGAGGTTGGTATGGTTTACCACTCCTTTAAATCGATGGTTGAGAATTTGAGGGGAATTGTCGAGAATATAATCTCGGGAGCCGATAATATTTCAGGCGCAAGTTCGCAAATGAGTTCTGCATCGCAGCAGCTATCGCAAGGAGCCAATGAGCAGGCTTCTGGTGCCGAGGAGGTGAGTAGCTCAATGGAAGAGATGGCTGCTAATATTCAGCAGAATACCGACAATGCCCAGGAAGCAGAGAAAATATCTAAAAAAGTTTCGGATGGGGTACAAAAGGTTGGCTCGGCATCGCAAGAGAGCTTGCTTTCAATCAGGGATATTTCCGAAAAAATCAATATCATCAACGATATTGCTTTCCAAACAAACATTCTGGCACTTAATGCAGCCGTAGAGGCCGCAAGAGCTGGCGAGCACGGTAAAGGATTTGCAGTGGTGGCAGCCGAAGTGAGAAAACTTGCAGAGAGAAGTAAACTGGCTGCCGACGAGATAATTACTCTCTCATCGAAAAGTGTACAGGTTACCGAAAGTGCATCGGAACTTATGGAAAATTTGGTTCCTGAAATTGAGAAAACAGCCAAGCTGGTTCAAGAAATAGCTGCTGCTAGTATGGAACAAAGTACGGGAGCCGATCAGGTTAATAATGCCATTCAGCAGCTAAATCAGGTTACTCAGCAAAACGCCGCATCGAGCGAAGAGTTGGCAACAAGCTCCGAAGAGCTTAATAGCCAGGCCGACCAGCTTAAGGAAATTCCCCACGTTTTTCATTTTTCAAACTTCTGACTTCATTAATTTCATACTCTTTAATGTCGTGATATTCGGCTAGAGCATTGAGCACTTCAATTATATCACCCATCTCTTCTGCACATGGATTCTCATAAAACTCTTGAACTTCTTCAAAAATTTTATTTTTTAAAGCAGCTAGATACTCTTTATCATTAGCTATATGAGAAGTAAAAAAATTCCCTTTTTTTTCTATTATTTCAGGTATTTTATCCCAGACTGCTTTTCCGGGCGGAAGTTTTTTGTTTTTCATGTAAATATTTTCAGGACA
>CAZTFJ010000058.1:0-8863 GCA_964612255.1 uncultured Rikenellaceae bacterium
CGGCTCATATACCGATTACTACGATTGGAAAAAAGATCAGCAAAAACTCGAACAACAGGTTCAAAATGCTGACGAGCCTAAGCCTAAGTCGAAGCCTGCAAGCAATAAACTCCGTAAGTTAACTTTTGCCGAGCGCAAAGAGATGGATAAACTCTCGCAAGAGATTGAGGATTTGGAGAATGAGAAAGCCGAAGTAGAATCAGCTATTAATAGCGGGAATATGCCGCATGATGAGTTGCTAAAGCAATCGAACCGAATAGCCGAGATTATTGAAACTCTTGATATCAAGGGTGAGCGTTGGCTCGAGCTAATGGAAATTGATGAGAATGCGGGGTAGGAGGGCTAGAACTTAAGAAGTTTAGAGTTCATAGTTTAGAGTCTAAAAGTCTGAAAGTCGAGAGTCTGAAAGTTGAAAGTTAAGGCAGGAAACCAACATCCAACATCTCTCGTCAACTTACAAAAAGCGTAAGTTTATCTCGTCAGCTTGCGCTTCCGAGACAAGCTGAGACAGGCAACATCTAATATCCAATATCCAAATTTCAACATCTCTCGTCAATAGAACAATTTCATATATATACAAAACCCTTATTATCAAATAAATCTATAATGTTTTTTACCAAAAATACAATAGTACCAAAAAGCTATATGTAATCCGACTTGTGATTGGCATCAACCAGCTCGCGGTATTTTCGCACTACCTCTTTAAAATCGTCCCAAGTTGGCCTTTTTAGCGCAGGGTTGCGCAGTAAAGCAGCCGGATGAAAAACTGGCATAACAAATCTACCATTAATCGATATCCACTTACCCCTATCACGGGTTATACGGTAACTTGTGCCCGCCATATATTTGAGTGAGGTAGCGCCAAGTAAGATTAAAATTTTAGGGTCGATAATTTCAATCTGCTTATACAGGTAGGGTATGCATACCTCGGCTTCGTTCGGAGTTGGCACACGGTTTTGCGAGGGATGACACTTCACAATATTGCTGATGTAAACGTGCTGAGTTCTATTGAACCCACATGCAGCCAAAATTTTATCGAGCAGCTGTCCCGATTTCCCCACAAAGGGTCTGCCCACAATATCCTCATCGTATCCCGGAGCCTCGCCAATAATTAGAATATCGGCATTGGGATTACCCTCGCCAAAAATGGCCTGCTTTCGGTTTACCGAAAGGTTGCACTTAGTGCAATGTTGAACCTCAGTTTTTAAATCGTTTAGCTGCTGATGCATTGCTATATATTTTTGCTTTAACCATATGGTTTACTGCTGATAAAACATTATTGTTATAATGATTTAAAATCTGCAAAAACCATATAAATATCAAAAAAAACATAAAAGGGAAGCTATAAGGTTATTACTCCTATATTGCTTCCCTTTACACTTACAACCAATTACTTATCTATACAATTGCACTATTAAAATGTAAAGATAGTTTACCGTTTTAGCTAAACGCTAACCTTCTCGGTAAACGATTCTGCAATAGCATCGAAAGCCTTAACAGCTGCGGCATTGCTTTGGCTATAAACGCTCAAACCCTTATCGGCAGCTTCGCCAACTTCGGCAATAAGCGGTATTTGTCCGATAAGTGGTACACCCAGCTCGTTGGCCAAACGCTCGCCACCACCCTGTCCAAAAATAAAATACTTCTCGTCGGGGTGAGGGGCTGGCGTAAACCACGACATATTCTCAATTACGCCCAGGATTGGCACTTCCAAATCCTTATTCTTAAACAGCGATGCAGCCTTGCGGGCATCGTTTAGGGCAATTTCTTGAGGTGTGGTTACAATTAGCGAACCGCTAAAGTTTAGCTTCTGCACTGCTGTTAGCTGAATATCGCTGGTACCTGGAGGGAAATCGAGAATCATGTAGTCAATCTCGTCCCAATGGGTATTCTCAAGCAGCTGGGTAATGGCGTTAGCCGCCATTGGGCCACGCCAAATTAAGCCCTGGTTGCGCTTTATAAAGAACCCAATGGACATAATTTTAACCCCAAACTTCTCTATTGGGAACATAATATCCTTCTCTCCCTCGGTAACCACCTCGGGTTGAGCATTCTCAACGCCGAACATACGAGGTATTGATGGGCCAAAAATATCGGCATCAACCAAGGCCACTTTATAACCTTGTCGCATTAATGCAATGGCCAAATTGGCCGAAACGGTAGATTTACCAACACCACCTTTACCAGAGGCTACTGCAATAATATGCTTTACAGTTGGTAAACTTAATTTTTCAAAGGCATTCATTTATCTTATACTATTTCATTAGTTTAAGCATCTTATTTGAAATTTGCTCGGCTGCTTTAATTAGCGGATAAGCAGCAGGCGAAGCGGTTAAGCATGGATGCGTACCAATTTGCATGGTAAGTAGCGAGTTAACCGACATACGATTTTGGATTGCCAAACCTATAACGTTAGTTAGCTCACCGGCCTCAGTTCCGCCAATTACCTCTCCACCGATAATAACACCCGAATGCTTAGCTGCAATAAGTTTTACAATTTGCTTGTGAGCAGTTGGCAAGCTACCGGGATGGCGATTTACTCCCTCAAATACACCCACAAACGACTCGATACCCTCTTCGTTTGCACGTTGTTCAGTAAGGCCTGCTGTACCAAAACCAGTACCATCGAGAGCGGTTGAATAAATGGCAATAGTTCCGCTAAAGGTTTTCACCACGTGTAGGTTAAACAGGTTCATACCAGCAATACGAGCCTCGGCACAAGCTGTTGATGCCAACATAGTTGCAACACGCTGACGGGTTACAAAGTCGCGTTTCTGTGCACAATCGCCAATGGCAAAAACATCGGGAGTATGCGTACGCATGTACTCATCAACGGCAATAAAACCACCCTCATCAACCTGAATGCCCGACTTTTGAGCCAATTCTGTATTAGGTTTGTAACCCATCGATAAAACAACAGCATCCATTGGTAACTTTTTGCCATCCTCAAGTTCAATTTCCTCAACCTTACCATTACCAATAACGCTCTTAATACCGGTACCGGCTATCACATTAACGCCACGCTCGGTGAGCATTTCGTGAATTTTTTCAGCGAAATCGGCATCGAATGCTAAGTTTAGGATGTGAGGTAATTTCTCAACAAGAGTAACGTTATAACCATGTTTTTTTAGCTCATCGGATAGCTCTACGCCAATAAATCCAGCGCCAATTACTGCAACATTCTTAGCACTGCCAAGTTTTTCCTTAATGCCATCGAGGTATTTCCTATCTTTGGGTATAACAAAAACGTTATCCAAATCGGCTCCCTGCAGCCATTTGGGTTTAACAGGAGTTGAACCGGTAGCAATCATTAACTTTTGGTAGCCAATTTGCTCGCCGCTAGCAAACGATACTATCTTTTTTTCAGTATCGATACTGGTTGCCTCATCAACCAACGATTCAACCCCATTCTTCTCCATCATAACATCAACGGGCATAAGGTTCTTTTCGCTAGTACCAAGGGTACCAAAAATGTATGGAATACCACAAGGCACCATAACATCCTTTTGCTTTTTTACAAGAATAAACTTTTTCTCAGGCCAATGAGCCCTTGCGGTAACTGCTGCAACCATACCTGCTGCGCTACCACCAATAATTAAAACATCTGTACTTTTCATAAGAGGTAAATTTGTAGTTTGATTAATGGGTGAAAATGATTTAAACTAAAGATTCTTAACTTCGAAAATATTGTTGTTTGAATCGCTAATAAAATAGGTTGTACTTACCTTACCGTTGCGAGTATGTACTTTATACCCTTTGTGCAAAGCTAATTCCGATAAACGTTTGGCATCACTCACCGCGATGCAAACATGATTATATGAAGGTTGTATCAGGTTACTCGAAATAAACAGTTCTAAATTAACATTACCACAATTGCCCTGCACAATATCTACGCGGCTATCTATTCCAAAGATATTAAGCGACTCCTCTGCCGACAGGGCAAAGGAACGCTCTACTTTAAAGCCCAGAATGTCCTCATAAAAGGATTTCACATCGACTTGTAAAACATGTAAACCTGTATGGTTAAATTTTATATCCATAGCTAAAATTCAATTCCTTTACGGGCATCAACACCCTTGTTGTAGTAATGCTTCACCTCCTCCATTCGGGTAACCAAATCGGCAAAATCAACCAGCTCATTGGGTGCATAACGGCCGGTAAGCACAATTTCCATAGTTTCGGGCTTCGACTTGAGAACAGATAAAACCTCATCGATGGTAAACAGTTTGTAGTACAGCGCAATGCACACCTCATCGAGAACAACTACCTGATGCAGGTTGCTGGCAATAACCCCCTTCACCTTGTTTAGCCCTTCGCGAGCCACGTCAATATCTTTTTGCGTAGGTTGGTTCTTAATAAAACAATCGAGACCAATCTGCTTTCCTTCAATTTCGGGTAAACGCTTTAGCGCATCGAGCTCGGCATAGTGCATTCCCTTAACAAACTGCCCAATAAACACACGCTTGCCCGCACCAGCAGCCCTAACCGACAAGCCAATAGCCGCAGTGGTTTTGCCTTTACCATTGCCTGTGTATAGATGTATGTATCCTTTTTCTTGCATAACTAGCTAGCTAAACATTTGCACTGCCGAGCTGTAGGGCAAACCCACAATCAGCTGGTTATCTTTTAACCCTGCGTACTTACGCGACTCAGGACAACCAAATGAGATGCTCATATTGGCCGACTTGAACGTACTGATAAAAACATTACCACAGATTGATAAGAATGTGAACGGTTTTATATCGGGGAACTGGTTTGTTTTCTGCGTATATTCTCTCATAAGCTCCATAGCCTGTTTTGGGTTGATATACATAATAAACAAATCGGGCTGAATGGTTCGCTCAATTTTCTCGTCAATGCCCATTAAAATATTATGGATAGGCGTATTCATGCGCGGAATATCGGCAAGAGCCTTTTTAACTGTTTGCATGGCAATATCACTCTCTACAGATATGTGCTTCATCAAATCCTTATCATCCATAAGCAACCCCATACTCCTTTTGGCGCCGTGGCATATCAGGTTTTTGGGGTCGAAAAGCAATGGGGTTTTAAAGGCATCGTTTACCGCTTCGCAAAACCGAATTGGCTTATCGGGCGTGTAAAAGAACTCCTCCTTGTAGTTTACCTTTAAACCCAAGCATTTTTGGCCAAATTTTCTTTTTAGCGCTGCAATCATTTATCCTTTTCATTTTTATACTTGGCAATAGCACGGCTCACATCGGACATGCTAAAGTTGTAACGTTTTCGCAATCGGCCTAACCTCTGAGATTGATAACTAGTTGAAATCCCCAACTCTTTACAAATAAAGCTGCTAGGCACCCCATATTTACCTGCCACGTAGCTAATGCTTTGGCTGCCCAAAACCTCGTACTCCTCAATAATTGTTTGATTTTTGTGCTGCTTCTCCTCGTGTTCGGGATGAGTTTCATGAACAGTTTCAACCGGTTGGCTAACTTCTAAAGAATTAACCGCTGATGTTTTTGTTGATACAACCTCTGCTTCATTAACCACTTTGTTGTTCAGCACTTCATGCAAAACATCGGATGTACTTACCGAACGATGCCTGTACAAGTTACCATATTGTACCTGTTCGGGCTCTAAAACAAAAGCAAATACAAAAAGGAATAGCCCAAAAACGGAGATTAGTACACTAAAAATAATTCGGGGTGAACGCTTTGGTATTAATCTTTTAAAAAAGCAAACAACCATTTTCCAATGAAAAATGATATGCAACACAATAAATACAACAAATGCAATGCTTACAATAAGATGGATTGTACCCCACTGATGCCTATCCATACCCAGTAACTCCAGGTTAATATTCTCGCCATAAATGGCATTACGTTTTTCGCCCGAAAGAAGAGTATATTTAATAAGAAACCCCAACCCAGCCATAGCCATCAACAAGAAAAACAGGATGATATCGATGGTTAAATTTAGCTTGGCTTTATCTTTACAAAACTTTACAAAACTGTTCATTTCCCAAATTGAGTTTATTAACGTTTTTTGGAGATGCGCTGAAGCCTTTTTAACTTACTAGCAATTATTGCCTTGCGGATAGAACTAATATGGTCGATAAAAAGAATACCCTCTAAATGATCGAACTCATGCTGAAAGATGCGAGCCTCAATGCCATCAATATCCCTATCGACCGGATTAAGATACTCGTCGAGATACTTCACCCTAAGCGCATTGGGCCGCTCAACCTGTTCGTATAGCTCAGGAATGCTTAAACAACCCTCGTTATACATCGATGTTTCATCGCTTAGGTCAATAATTTCGGGATTAATTACCACGCGCCTAAAGCTCTCAACCGAGGTATCATCATTGGCCATAGGCTCGGTATTAATAATAAAAACACGCTTAAGCACCCCAATTTGCGGAGCGGCTAATCCTATACCCCCCTCCACATCGAGAGTATCGAATAAATTCTGAACCAGCTGCTGTTGTGCCTCTTCAACCCTATTGGAATGCTTACGCAGCACTGGCGACCCGTAAACTAAAACTTTCGACTTCATAACCTCTATCTATTTCTTAAGTAGAACTTTAGCGAATCGTACTCAAGCTCTACCACCTGTTTGCTTTCTATCAAATCATTTAAAACGGACCTATCCGCATTATCTTTTTGTAAAAGTTCGCGCATAGTATCTTCCCTAATGGGATGCACGGCGCAAATGTTAAGGATATCGTCCTTTGCATTGCCGGTGTAACCCGTGTTTGTTCCCTCAAAACCAAGAATAAGTTCAGTATTTAACCCCTGACGAGTAAAAATATGGTAAGCATTATTAACGGCCTCGGGCGATGCAGGTTTAACACCCGTTACAGCAGGCGGACGCGTAGGTATTGAGATGTATGCTTTTGATGGATTGGTTAAAAACACATTGTGGGCAGTACGCTCAACGTTAAAGCCATTATCGTTAATGCCATCTACCAGCATGGTTTCGGAAACCAGCATACCCTGAAATTGCTTTGCAAAAAGCCTCTTGCCCTCACAAATAGCATCGAAATTAAGGCTATGGTGTGGCCTGTTAATCTTACTCCAAATGCTCTCCTCGGCAGCATCAATTTTAATCGATACCCAGTCTGCTTCCATTAGCTCATTACGCACCTGAGCATCATATAGTAAAGTGCCGTTTGTTATAACAGCTATTGGAATGTTAAACTCTTTGAGGAGTAGTATAGATTTCCCTAAATTAATATCGAGCGTGGGCTCTCCGTTGGCAACAAAGGTTATAAAATCGGGCTTATCGTCGGCTTTAAGCTTATTTAGATGTGTGGCCACCTCCTCGCGAATTTTTTGGGGGTCGTACATAACCATTCTTTCATAGCTAAACCGCTGCTTTGCACCTACTTGACAATATACGCAAGAGTATGAGCAAATTTTTTGCTTGGGGATATTATTAACCCCAAGGCTTTTCCCTAAACGGCGCGAAGGTATGGGACCAAAACAAATCATAGCTAGCTACTTATAATTTTATTCCAAATAGATTTTAATGTTTCAGATAATGCCGATGTGGGTGCCCACTCAACTATGCTTTTACAATTTACCATTGCGTCAACTACAACGCTGTCGAAAGGTAAACGCCCTGCTATTGATATGTCATTCTGATTACAGAACTTTTCAATCTCATTGGTCATATCGGCATTCAAATCGAACTTATTTACAAGCACCCAAGGCTTAATACTAAATTTCGACACCATCTCGAGGGTACGCTTCAAATCATGCAAACCCGATATGGTAGGTTCAGTAACAATAAGCACGTGGTCAACTCCAGTAACTGATGATATTACAGCGCAACCAATACCCGGAGGGCCATCAATAACAATGTGGTTAAGCTTATTCTCGGCCGCTACCTGTTTTGCCTTTTCGCGCACCATATTTACCAACTTGCCAGAGTTTTCCTCGCCCGGAGCAAGCCTACCGTAAACCATTTTCCCGTTACGAAAATCGCCCGAATACATCCGACTTTTGTCATTATCTACCATAGAAATAGCGTTCTGTGGGCAAATACGCGAGCACAGCTGACAACCATCGCATGATGTTTCGGAAATTTCAATCCGTCCGTTGTTATTACTTATAGCTTCAAAGCGGCAGTAATTCATACACAAGCCACAATGGGTACACTTATCGTAATTTATAACAGCCGTTTGGCCAGCAATGTAAACTTGCTCCTCTTCGTGAGTTGGACTAAATATGATATATAAATTTGCAGCATCCACATCGCAATCGGCTAGCAGCACTTGCTCCGATAGCGTTGCAAACGCCGCGCTTATGCTACTTTTTCCGGTTCCACCTTTGCCGCTAATAATGGCTACTTCCATATTGTGACTATGTTTCAATGTTTATAACTTAATTGCGTCGCAAGCAAATTCAATTTTTAATCATTCATCAAATGTGCGACGCTTAAAACTATCCTCATTATACCCCAACCTAAAGTTCGAGGCTATATATAATTAGGTCAGATTCATCTGCTAGCTATACTATCACACACCAATTCAAACACATCAATTAGCTTTTGCTGCAACTCGGGTTTCTCTTTGGCTACAATATTTCCTTTTGAGTAAATTGATGCTATCTCCCTGTCAAAAGGGATTTCCATTAGCAAGGGTATTTTCTCATTATCAAGGTATTGATAAACCCCTTTATCGCCCAAACCTGCACGATTTATAATTACACCACAATCTTTTCCCATCGTTCGGAGGGTATCAACCGATTGTTTTAAATCGCTTAAACCAAATGGTGTAGGTTCGGTAATAAGAATAACATAATCGGCATGCGAAACGGTTTGAATAAAAGGGCATGAGGTACCAGGGGGCGAATCCATAAGGATAAGCTGATTATTGTCGACAGAATATATTGCCT
>CAZTFJ010000058.1:8873-10757 GCA_964612255.1 uncultured Rikenellaceae bacterium
AATTTTGATAATTAAAGGATTATTTTCCATCTCTACCCCCTTATTTTTATCCCCAATATTTGACCAATTTGTTTTTTCTTTATTGTGGGGGGTTTAAATAATATTTATTGACTTTTTAATTACCGATACTGGCGAGTAAACCCCCACATGCACCCTGGCTTCAACAACTTGCGAGTTGCTGGTTATGGGGTGGTATTTTATCTCGCCAAGCGATACTACCTTCTCTGTTATGGCCCCATCGTTACAGGCTACGGAACAAGCGCCACAACCATGGCACAAGTCTTCCATCACCTTAATTATTTTTGATGGTGGTATTATAAAAATTGCGTTATAGGCGCAATAGTCGTGGCATCTGCCACAATAAGTACACTTGTTCTCATCGATTACGGGCACAAGCTGAGTTACATCTATTGTTTTTGTACATTGGCCGTTGAAGAAAACCATATCGTTTGGTTCCTCGGCATCGCAATCGATAAGCGTAACGGGTACACCGTTTTGTTGCAAGCTGTAAAAAAGGCTGGTTGACACAAGCGTTTTACCCGTGCCTCCCTTGCCACTGGCAATAGCAATTTTATAATTTGTGTTACTAGTCATATTTAAGTCTCATTTCCTCATCGGCGAGGGTAGGTTCAATTACCTTTTGATAAAATGGTGAATTCCATGTTTTAAGGTTTGAATGTGTAGTATAGTATTTTTGAGGTATTGGATGTGTCCCGTAAACCACTTCGAGTCCAAACTTTTCGGGGATAAACTCAGTACAGTGCTTTAACCGTGGGCAAGGCGGGTAACCCACTACCAACCCAGTTGCCAAATGAATAATGGTTGCCCCATTCTTTTTCATCTCCTCAGGTGCGTACTCCACATTACCACCAGGGCATCCTCCACAAGTGGTGTAGCCAACTAGCTCAACATCCATATCCTTGTAACGACTAAATGCCCCCTCGCGATTTTTGAGTGATCGGAAGCATTTACCTCCGGCACAGGTATGATACCTATGACAAATTACAATCCCAATTTTCACTTTTTCCATAGCACTATATTGGTTTAGTTTGCTTGATATAACTTATTGTAAACAACAAAATCGCCCTTTTTAACCCCTAGGGTTTCGGCAATTAAATCGCACTTAATCATTAACAGAAAGAAAATTCGGGGATCGTTTTCGCTAAGCAATCCCTCAAGATTTCCTTGCCCTTTTGATATGATGATGTCAGCAGAGTTATACTCCTGTAAAAACTCACTACTACAACAACTAAGTATGGTAGATGGGGCATCGTATCCGTTTGAAATTACATTAGCTGCGGAGTGCATTCCAACCTGAGCGGCATCGTTTATGGTTACATCGTTTAGCACAGGGGCACCCTTTACTACAAACTTTATATTTTCGTGCTTAATAACCTCAATAAAAAGCTTATCGAAAACAATCTCACCAGCGTTATCGCCAAGGTAAAGCACCTTACTTGCGTTCTGTAACTTTGCTCTAAGCAATTCCGATTGGTCTATAGCAAACTTACTGCTAACCACCCTATCGATGGTTTTATGGATATCGAAACTTGTGCTGGCACCGTAATCCATAATGTTGCCCGCAATAGCTAATCTTAGTGCCAAATGAAAAGGATCGGCAGATTTGATTACACGAGGTTTCCACTGGCTATATAATTCAAGAGCCACCTGGTTGCTCTCCTCCTTCTCCTCGCTAAACGGATCGGTGATACTAAGAATACGGCAAAACTTTTTTTGAACGGGCAAAAAGTGTCAGAATTCTTGTTCCGGCTGACACATGGCTTTTCAGGCCGGCTACAGATGTTATTGAGATGACGCAGGCATACGCTTCTGACGGATTTGTTTTTCTGAAAAATCACGATGAAGTTAACGCTCTTGCATCAT
>CAZTFJ010000059.1:0-4686 GCA_964612255.1 uncultured Rikenellaceae bacterium
TTTTATGTTTTATAATGTAGTACAGTGTATCGTATTGTAATACATTAAAACTACCCCAAAAACAGGGGATTAATATCAAGTACATTGAACGCGACGGATTCCCTCCCCTAAAAATTATTGGCAAAGCCATTAAGGGCAATATCATTAGGGTCGATGCCGAGATTTGCAGTCAGTTCATCACCACATCGTTACTCATTTCACCAAACCTTTCGTCCGATGAGGTTGTGGAGCTGCGCAATCGCATAGTTAGCTCGCCCTACATTAGGCAAACTCTTAGGTTGCTCCGTTACCTGGGCATTAATAGTTCTTGGGATAAAGATGAGATTTTGGTTGAGCATGAGCTGCACGATACCTCTGCGCTTACCGTTGAGGCCGATTGGCTGTCGGCTAGCTATTGGTACCAAATGGTCGCCTTGGCAAAACAGGCCGAATTGGCTATCGATGGGCTTAACCCCGATAGTGTGCAAAGCGACGCCATTGTAAAAGATATATTTGAGCCGCTGGGAGTAAAAACCACGCCAAGCGATACAGGCGTGGTACTTACAAGAACTAAGTGTAAACTTAAACGCTTCGATTACGATTTTAGCAGCAACCCACACCTTATTCCTACTATGGTTGCCACCTGTGTAGGCTTGAAGTTGCCGTTTCAATTTGCTGGTGTTGAGGTGATGAATGCTATGGAACCCAATAGGCTTATGGCCATTCAGTCGCAATTTAGCCGAATAGGGGCAAATTTAAAGGTGATTAAAAAGGGGGTGTCGGAGAGTCTGGCTTTCGATGGGAAAGTTGAACTCCACAAGGTTAAGGAGGTAGAGTTTAAACCTCTCGACGATCATCGAGTTACAATGGCTCTTTCGGGGCTCTCAATGGTGGGGTGTAAGGTTTCTGTCGATAACCCTCGGGTTGTGTCAAAATCGTATCCTAACTTTTGGGACGATCTTAAAAAATTAGGGGTTGAGGTACTACAGCCTGTGTAATTATAATTTAATAAGGGAGGTTTAGCCTCCTTTTTTATTAACTTTCGATGTTCAACATTTCACAAATTAAATTGTTTCGCTGGTAAAACTTTTGTTTTTATCCGCTCATTTTATAATCTTTGAGTGGGTTTTGTATCTTATTAACCTAACCGACTTTACCCAATGCACCAATTTAACAATACCCAAATTGCTTTTGCTTGGCGGAATAATGTTGAACTTCGCAAAGCTCATTATTTGTTTAAATCTGTAGCCAAGCCCTGGTTAGTGAACTTGGGCAGTCTGCTACTCAGAGTTGCCTTAGCTATTCGTTTCCCTATTGCTTGGCTTGTAAAGCCAACTATTTTTAGCCATTTTGTAGGGGGCGAGACTTTGGTCGAAAGCCTACCAAGAGTAAATACTCTCGCGCAGTTTGGCGTGAAATCAATCCTCGATTATTCGGTTGAGGGCAAGGGAACTCTCAAGTCGCAAGAGGATGCTTTTAACGAGATTCTTAATTCAATTCGTAATGCTGCCCAAAATCCAAATATCACTTTTTCTGTTTTTAAGCCTACGGGTTTAGTTAGCATACCCATTCTTGAGAAGGTTAGCAAAGGGCAATCTTTATTAGAGGAAGAGCAAGAGCAGTTTGCCCTTTTTAAAGAAAGGGTTAAAACCCTTTGCAGCACATCGGCGCAAGCCAATACCCCCATACTTATCGATGCCGAGGATAGTTGGTACCAAAAGGCAATCGACGATGTTGTGCGCGAGATGATGGCCGAGTATAATAGGGAGCAGGTTTTAGTTTACAATACCCTGCAGATGTATCGAACCGATAGGCTTAATTTTCTTAAAGATGAATATGCCCTGGCCAAGGATAAGGGCTATAAGTTAGGTATTAAGTTTGTACGCGGTGCCTATATGGAAAAGGAGCGTGAGAGGGCTCTGAAGATGGGTTACCCATCGCCAATTCATCCCACCAAGGCCGATACCGATAAGGCGTTTAACGATGCGCAGGAGTTTGCTTTTAACCATATCGATACCATATCAATTTTTTGCGGAACGCACAACGAGGATAGTGTGAACAAGTTATGCCAATTAATGCATGATGCAGGAGTTAAAAACAACGACAGGCGTATAACTTTTTCGCAGCTTTTAGGAATGAGCGATAACATCTCTTTTTTGCTTGGTCACCTGGGCTACAATGTTACAAAATACATACCCTATGGCCCTGTGCGCGAGGTTATGCCATACCTT
This sequence comes from uncultured Rikenellaceae bacterium, assembly GCA_964612255.1. Lineage (GTDB taxonomy): Bacteria > Bacteroidota > Bacteroidia > Bacteroidales > Tenuifilaceae > Perlabentimonas. Next base: position 2,211 of record CAZTFJ010000059.1, read on the forward strand.
ATTCGTCGAGCTCAGGAAAATACATCGGTTAAAGGCCAAACAGGACGGGAACTTTCACTAATTAAGCAGGAACTGCACAGACGAAAAACAGAAACTTAGCCTCAAAATATAAATAACGATGAAGTTCGATAACGAGCAAACAACTATAAAAATTCAGATGCAGAAGCGTATCATGGCAGTTATATCAGCAGTGCTGGTAGCCTTGCTGTTCTTCACTCAGTTTCATACCTTTTTGTTCCGAATTACAGGTATACCTCGGTGGATATTCGTGCTTCTTTTTCTTTCATTTTTCGTTGGTTTTTACATTTACCATCTTTTAAAGGCTTCTGCTTTCGTGTCGTACAACGACGATGAGAATAAGATAGTAATTCGGTTTTATCAGCTAAACTTATTTAAGTCCGATAAAATGTCGTACGAAATTCCTAAGCGCGATTTCACAGGATTCAGAATTACCTATGGATTGAGAAAGTTACGCGAGGATCTAATCCTTTTTCGGAAATATCAGGGTAAGGTGGTTAAGTATCCGCCAGTGCCCATTGGGGCGCTCACCAAAGCCGAACGGAGTAAACTAATTAAGGCTCTCGATAAATTAGTACCCCGTGGTAAGTAGGCCAAAGTAATAGCCATGATCGCAGAGCAGCTAGCATACCAAATAGGTATCGATATGATACCACGAATTGGAAGCATTAATGCCAAGCGCCTAATTGCCTATTGTGGTGGGGTAGAGGCTGTTTTTAAACAGAGCAAGAAGGTTCTAACTCAAGTTCCGGGTATAGGGCCTATTTTAGCCAACGAAATTGCCAACCAAAAAATCCTCGACCGCGCAAAAGCTGAGGTGGAATTTGTGGCTAAGCACAACATTAAAACCTATTTTTATCTCGATAATGATTACCCTCAGCGCTTGCGTCAATGCGAAGATGGCCCCATTGTGCTTTTTGTGAAAAGTAAGCATAACCTTAATTTCGATAATTCTAAGGTTATAAGCGTTGTGGGTACGCGCAGTATAACCGATTATGGTCGCGAGGTGTGCAATAGCCTTATCGATACACTGGTTCAAAGGGGGCACCATCCTATAGTGGTTAGTGGACTTGCCTATGGTGTTGATGTTTGCGCCCATAAGGCTGCTGTCCGCAACGGAACACCAACGGTTGCCGTTTTGGGACATGGGCTCAATACAATTTACCCCGCAGTGCACAGGCAAACTGCAAAAGATATTTACGAGGCGGGTGCCCTGGTTACCGATTTCCCATCGAAAACACCTTTCGATCGTAATAATTTCATCAAAAGGAATAGGATAATTGCTGGACTGGCCGATGCTACCATTGTGATTGAGAGCGCCGAGTCGGGTGGCTCGCTTATAACGGCAGATATTGCTCACTCATACAGCCGCGAGGTATTTGCCGTGCCGGGGTCGGTAAACAGCAAGTACTCTAAAGGATGTAATTTGCTAATTAAATCGAATAAGGCAGCGCTTATCGAATCGGCCGATGATATTGAGTTTCAACTAGGCTGGGAGTCGAAACAAACTGATGTCGAGGCAAAGCAGCTGCAGCTTGTTCCCGATCTCACTCCAGATGAGCAGCAGGTTTTTGCAGTAATCAAAGAATTTGGTCAGGAGGCCATCGATGTGATATGTTTTAAAACAAAGATGCCGGTGGCCAAAGTGTCGTCAATTCTTCTTAATCTAGAGTTTGCAGGCCTTGTTAAATGTAGGCCTGGCAAAGTTTTTACCCTTGCCAAAGGTTACTGATTTATTGCACTGGTTTGGTTAGTTGTATTGCAATATCTTTTTACAAGTTCAATAAACATTTGTTAAGTTTGTAGCCAACAATTGGTAATATGAGGCTAGTCGATACACATACACATATCTTCTCAAGCGAATTTGATTACGACCGCGCAGAGGCAATTAATCGTGCCAAACAGCAGGGAGTTATGGCTATGGTGTTGCCAAATATCGATAGCCAGTCTGTTGAGCCTATGCTAGCAGTTGCACACCAGTTTCCTAACTATTGTTTCCCCTGTATGGGGCTACACCCTACTTCGGTTGGCCAAAATTTTGAAAAGGAGTTGTTGCTGGTTGAGGAATACTTGGGTAAGCAGAAATTCTATGCCGTTGGCGAAATAGGAATCGATTTGTACTGGGATAAAACCTACATCGAACAGCAGCGCGAGGTATTTCGGTATCAGCTAAAGCTAGCCAAAAAATATGCCTTGCCCGTTATTATCCATGCCCGCAACTCATTTCCCGAGATCTTCGAAATTGTTGACCAAGAGAACGATTTATCGCTTCGTGGAGTTTTTCATAGCTTTACAGGTACACTCGATGATTATAAACATATAGCTGAGTACGGTGGATTTTTGGTTGGCCTGGGCGGTGTGGTTACATATAAAAACGGAGGCGTAAATAAAGTGGTTCCGCATATGGATATTAGCCACATATTGGTAGAAACCGATTCGCCTTACCTATCGCCAGTTC
>CAZTFJ010000059.1:4696-10728 GCA_964612255.1 uncultured Rikenellaceae bacterium
GCTAAGGGGTAAACGGAACGAGAGCGCAAACCTAACCCACATAGTGAATAAAATTGGGGAGTTACTCTCTCTGCCCGTGTATGAGGTGGCAAACCTAACAACCCAAAATGCTTTGGAGCTTTTCTCAATCCCAAACCTATGATTTCATCAACTACATCAATTCTTATAATCTATACGGGCGGAACCATTGGTATGAAGGAAAACCCCGAGACAGGTGCCTTGGCTCCATTTAATTTCGATCAAATTCTTACCGAAGTGCCCGAGTTGCGTAAGTTTGGGTTCAACCTCGATACCATTTCTTTTAATCCGCTGGTCGATTCGTCAGATATTACCCCAGAGTTTTGGGTAAGAATTGCCGAAATAATTGAGGAGAACTATAGCAAGTACGATGGTTTTGTGGTTCTTCACGGTACCGATACCATGTCGTACTCGGCATCGGCGCTCAGCTTTATGCTCGAAAATCTGCGTAAACCTGTTGTGTTTACCGGGTCGCAGCTACCTATTGGCAAGCTCAGAACCGATGGCAAGGAGAATTTGGTTAGCGCTATAGAAATTGCTGCAGCAACCAGCAATGGACAACCTTTGGTGCCTGAAGTTACCATCTATTTCGAGAATCAACTCTTTAGGGCCAACAGAACAACCAAGCACAACTCCGAACATTTTAGCGCATTCCGTTCCGAAAACTATCCAGCCCTAGCGCAGGCTGGCATCAGCATTAGCTATAAATATGCCTACATATACTACCCAACTCATTACAACGATTTATTGGTACACAAGCAATTCGACACCAATGTGGCTGTGCTAACTCTTTTCCCTGGCATAACGCCGGCAGTAGTTGATGCGGTACTCTCAACTCCAAACCTAAAGGCAGCTGTGCTCTATTCCTTTGGTTCGGGCAATGGGCCAAGCGCTAAATGGTTTTTGCAGAGAGTAAAAAAGGCGGTTGATGCTGGAATTCTGATTTTTAACGTTACTCAGTGTAAGGCGGGTGGTGTAGATATGGATAAATACGATAATGGCCTACTGCTAAAAAAGGCAGGAGTGGTTGGCGGAAGTGACATTACTCTCGAAGCGGCGGTTGTTAAGTTGATGTTTTTGCTAGGCCAAGGTGTTTCCAGTGTCGATTTGCGACAAAAAGTTAAGGAATCAATTAGTGGTGAAATATCTTGCTAGGTATGGTTGGTTTAAATTTTTTTTGTATTTTGCGCCCCTAAAAATGGCGTTGCGATAGTAATGTTTTAAGGAGAGATGGCCGAGTGGTCGAAGGCGCACGCCTGGAAAGTGTGTATACTCCAAAAGGGTATCGTGGGTTCGAATCCCACTCTCTCCGCTTGCATTTTTTAAAAACTAATGTAATTTTGTTTAAATAAATCCGATTGTAATAATTTAACGAACTCTAACCATGAAAAAACTATTTGCATTAATTGCAGTTACCGGAATGCTGATGTTTGGAGCATCTACTACCATTATTGCTCAAGATGAGACAGCTGAATCTGTTGATACTACAATGGTTGAAACCGATAGTATCGAAGCAGAAGCTCCAGCAACTGCACCTGTTGAAGCCGCCGAAGAAGAAGTTACTCTTCACAAGCAGCTAAAAACTAAATTTATTGAGGGTGGTCCCGAATTTATGGGTATCGTTCTTTTGGTACTTATCCTAGGTTTGGCTCTTGCCATCGAGAGGATTATTTACCTTAACCTTGCTACAACCAACACCCAAAAGCTTCTTAACAAAATAGAAGAGGCTATGAAGAATGGTGGTGTTGAGGCTGCAAAAGAGGTTTGCCGTAACACTCGCGGCCCTGTGGCTAGCATATTCTATCAAGGTCTTGACCGTGCCGAAGAGGGTATCGATGTTGTTGAGAAATCTGTTGTTACCTACGGTTCTGTGCAAATGGGACAGCTTGAGAGCGGCCTTACTTGGATTGCCCTCTTCATCGCTATCGCTCCTATGTTTGGTTTCATGGGTACTGTAATTGGTATGATTGCTGCTTTCGATGCTATCGAGGTTGCTGGTGACATCTCTCCATCGCTTGTGGCTGGTGGTATTAAGGTGGCTCTTATTACAACCGTATTTGGTCTAATCGTGGCTATCATCCTTCAGGTGTTCTACAACTACCTTGTTTCAAAAATTGATAAGCTGGTTAACACTATGGAAGATGCGTCTATCTCGCTTATCGATATCCTTATGAAGTATAACGCTAAAAAATAAGACCTCATGTCCAACAAATTAATTGCTTTAATTACCAAAATAATTTCTTGGGTGATTATGGGTGCATCCGTTATCGTGGCTTTAATCTACTTCGTTAGAATTACAGGAGCTAGCCCCGATATGGAAGAAACAATTGCAGCACCTTACATCAACTGGGCAATTGTATTGCTGGTGATTGCTGCTGTTTTTGCAGTGCTATTCCCACTAATACACTTTATCCTTAATCCTAAGAACATAGGCAAAGTGTTGGTTAGCTTCGCTTTGTTTGCTGCAGTATTTGTAGTTGCTTACTTTATGTCCGATACCACTCCAATAGTTACAGCAACATCGGCTCTAAATCCCGATTTTTCTGATGTTTCTGTGCTTAAGTTGGCCGATACTGGCATTATTGCAACATACATCTTACTAGGTACAGCCCTACTTGCACTCCTGTTTACAGGTGTACGCGGTATATTTAATCGTTAAGAAAATACGGGTGAGTTTGCTCACCCTAAAAAAATTATATTCACATGGCAAGAAAAACACCAGAAATTAATGGAGGCTCATTGGCTGACATTGCTTTCCTGCTCCTAATCTTCTTTCTGGTTACTACAACCATGAACGTCGATACAGGGTTGGCAAGGATGCTTCCTCCAATGCCCGAAAACGATGCCAAAACGGAACAAGATGTTAACAAGCGAAATATCCTAACCGTGCTGGTAAGCAAAAGCGACCGCCTTTTGGTGGGGGGTATGCCTATGGAGGTGAGTATGCTTCGCGAAAAAGCCAAGGAGTTTATTGCCAATCCTACGGACGATCCAAATAAGCCTGAAAAGAAGATCGAAGATGTGGAGTACTTTGGCCCAGTTGGGGTAACCAAAGGCGTTATCTCATTGCAAAACGACAGGGGTACTTCGTATCGGATGTATATGTTGGTACAGAACGAATTGGTGGCAGCCTACAATGAATTGCGCAATGAACTTGCTCGTACAAAGTTTGGCAAAGATTACGATGATCTTGCTGAGGATGAGCAAAAAGCCGTTCAAAAAGTTTACCCTTTGCGTATCTCTGAGGCCGAACCTAAAAGTATAGGAGGACGTAAGTAATGGCAGTAATTAAGAAAAAAGGTACCGGTGAATCTCCTGCAATCAACACCGCTTCTCTTCCCGATATTGTATTCATGCTCCTATTCTTCTTCATGGTGAGTACTACTATGAGAGAAACCGAAATGATGGTTAAAGTGAAATTACCAGAGGCTACCGAGGTAGTTAAGCTGGAGAAAAAATCATTGGTTTCTTACATCTATATTGGTGCTCCTGCTAGGCAGTACGAATCAATTTTTGGAACCGATTCTAGGATTCAGCTAAATGACTCCTTCAAGAACCTTCTTGATATACGCGATTTCATTTCATCTGAAAGGGATGCCCTTAGTGAAGCCGACAGGGCTTTTCTAACCACCTCTTTGAAAGTAGATGAAGAAACTCGTATGGGTATTGTTACTGACGTTAAGCAAGAGTTACGCAAAGCCAGCGCGCTTAAAATTAGCTACTCGGCACGTCGAGCAGAAGATTAAGTAATTTAATTGTTTTGTTATTTATAGAGTAAAGGCTGTGCAATTTGCACAGCCTTTATTATTTTTGTGTAAATTAAAATACAAACGATATGAATAGTGCGAAAAAACTATTTCTGCTTGCTTTAGTTGCATTTTCTATAGTATTATCTGGTTGTAGTTTGCAACAGGATTCATCGCCAAAGTATGTTTTTTATTTCATAGGCGATGGTATGGGAGTACAGCATATTACTGCTACGCAGGCATACCTAGCCCATCAGCAAAAAACAGAGGGGAACGTAGAGTTGAGTTTTACCGATTTCCCCACTGTTGGTTTGGCCGAAACGTATTCTCAAAACAGGTATATAACTGGTTCTGCTGCTGCAGGAACGGCTCTAGCAACTGGCCATAAAACGTCTGTAAATACTATCGGTCTAAATTATAATCATACCGATTCACTTTTCAGTATTGCCCATTTTGCTCAAAAAAGTGGGTACAAGGTTGGAGTTGCCACAACTGTTAGTATCGATCATGCTACCCCCGCTGCTTTTTATGCTCATCAGCAAAGCCGAAATATGTATCATGAAATTGGCCATGATTTAGTTTCAGCAAGCTATGATTTTTATGCTGGCGGAGGTTTTAAAGATCCTGTGGGCGATGAAAGCAAGGCTCCCCGAGGCGATGTTTTTCTTAGAGCAGATTCTCTCGGATTTGTTTTCACTAATCAATTTAAAATACCAGAAAAGCTTAACTCTAATCAAAAGTCTATTGTTTACACCCATCCAAAGCCCGCATCTGGAGCATCTTTCAAATATCATATCGACAACAAACCAGATGATCCATCCTTAGCTCAAGCTGTTAAGCTTGGAATTGATGTGCTTACTAATCCTAATGGGTTCTTGTATGTTATTGAAGGTGGTAAAATTGACTGGGCAGCCCATGATAACGATGCTGCAACCGTTGTACATGAAGTGATTTCTTTATCCGATGCGGTGAGTGTTGCACTCGACTTTTATCAAAAACATCCCAACGAAACCCTAATTGTGGTTACGGCCGATCATGAAACAGGTGGGTTTTCTGTTGGCAATGCTGCTAATAAGTATGAGACAAACATCTCCCTCTTAAGTAATCAAAAACTATCGTTGGAGGAGCTCGACAAGCAAGTGTCTTTATTTAAAAAGGAAAATAAAGGCAAACCAACTTTTGAGCAGGTGATTAGCTATCTGGAATCCACCGATGTAATGGGTTTAGATTACTCAACCCTTTCAGATGATCATAAGGAGTACCTTAAAAGTGCGTATCAAGCCTCAATAGCTATAAAGTCCGACAATCAAGTAAAGCTAAATGAAAAGTTATACGGTTGGGCCGACCCTATTGCCGTTGCCTCAGTAAGAGTTCTTAATAATATTGCTGGTGTTGGATGGACTTCTTTCTCACATACGGCTTCTCACGTGCCTATTTATGCCATTGGTGCTTCCCATGAGAGGTTTTCTGGCCAAATTGATAATACAGATATTCCCAAGCTAATTGCAGAAGCTATGGGAATAGAGTTTAACTAGCAGATCAACGGCTGTTTTTTTTTATCAATAATGGTGTTCTGTCACTCCGTTTATGGGTTTTATTGACGTGGTTTAAAACAAATATGTTGTTTTATACGAGTAGTATTTGTCTAACCGTTAAATTTAAGTGATAAACTGTTAAATTTATTATTTGAGAGTGAGCCCAGCATATCCATATTTTTTTTACTTTTATAATATTATAATATCCCTATTTATGAATTAATCCTAAAATGAGAAGTACTATGAAAAGGTTTTTCCCCTTAGTAATTATCTTGTCTTTTGCAATCACAACCTTTGCTCAAGATGTTAAAGAGAAGGTTCCATCAAAATACGATAGAAGTTCTCTTACAACTCTCTTCCTCGATTTTCAGTCTGGAAACCATTGGAACGTTGCTCGTTCCAAAATTGATTCAGTCCAATTCTCCGATAAGTACGATAACAATAATCTAAATAGCCTTCTTTTAGAAACATCCTTTTCTAGAGGAATTGGTTTACGTGAATCAATTAAGAATGAACTGGCAAAATCTGATTTGCCAAGGCAAATAATTGCCAAATGGTACAACAGGCAGGCCGATGGTACTATGAATATGGAATTGGTTCATGAAAGAGGCCGTTTCACAGCTACCGATGCCGATTTCCTTCGTGCCCAAACGAGCAAAAGGGGTAACGCTGCCCTTGTGGATTATGGTAACCGCTTGGTAAATCTGAGCTACATTTTAGTAATAGATGTAGC